>DASQUN010000732.1:0-3914 GCA_035641275.1 Candidatus Udaeobacter sp.
TTCCAGAGAATCCCCGCACATAAGATTCATTGGGCGTGGAATCGCTCCGACGCCGACGCAGTTGTCGTTGAGGCTCATTCACCCGCGCTGGTGGGTGGTGCACTCAAGGACGGTTCGGTCGCTCTTTTTGACGAAGGAGAGCCCGCCGGGGTGAGGAGCCCGAGCGTCAATCAGTTTGTCTCTTACGACTGGCAAAGTGTCGAGCACAAGATTTTTGGCGCTTAGCCACTAGTCGCAGGCAGCCTGATGGATCTCCGCAGAAGCGATCTCGTATCGGGAATTTCTGTCGCGGCATTCGGGTTGTACGTGACAATCGAGTCCTCTCGCCTGGCCTATGTGTCCGAATATGGCCCTGGGCCTGGTTTTCTGCCGCTCTGGTTGGGAATCGGGCTCCTTATCCTTGCAGTTTGTCTGATGGTGAGCCATCTGGTCCGTCCCGCGGCAGAATCCGGTGGGAAATCGGCGTCCGCCGTGGCCATGGGAAGGGTATTAAGTGGCTGGCTAGCACTGATGCTTGCCGTTTTCTTTCTGCCTCGCATCGGGTTCAGCCTGAGCCTGGCGCTGTTGACTGTTTTTCTCATAGTTGCGTTGGAGCACCGTTCTCGGTGGACCGCAATTGGCGTTGGTTTCGGTCTGGCCCTTGGGTTTTACTTGATTTTTGTCTTCGCCTTGGGGCTCTCGTTGCCCGTCGGTCCGTGGGGGTTTTGAGAGAGGGCTAAGCTTGGAAGCGTTCGACAATCTTGTTTTGGGATTCTCCGTTGCCCTCACCCTGCAGAACCTCTTTTGGTGTTTTGCCGGAGTCTTTCTCGGGACTATAGTGGGTATTCTTCCCGGCCTGGGCCCTCCAGCGACCATTGCTATGCTGCTTCCCCTTACTTTCAAGATGGATCATACGACCGCGATTATCATGCTCGCCGGGATCTATTATGGCGCGAAATATGGTGGCTCCACGACCTCTATTTTGCTGAATGTTCCAGGGGAGTCAGCCTCAGTCGTGACCTGCCTCGATGGCTATCAAATGGCGCGACAGGGGCGAGCGGGAGCCGCGTTGGGCATTGCGGCAATTTCTTCATTTGTTGCAGGCACATTCGGCGTTCTGGGTTTAATGCTGATCGCGCCACCGCTAGCCCGTTTCGCGCTTCGCTTCGCGCCACCGGAGTATTTTGCGTTGATGGCCCTAGGCCTGGCCATGGTGGTTTTTTTGGCGGGCAAGTCTATGATCAAAGCTCTGATAGCGATGTTGGTAGGTTTATGGCTTTCGACCGTGGGCACAGATCTTTTCACTGCCGAATCGAGATTTACCTTTGGCCACACAGAGCTCCTCGACGGCATGGATTTTATTGTTGCAAGCATAGGAATTTTCGCCGTGGGGGAGGTTCTGGTAAACTTGGAGTCGCGTGGCGGCACTGAATTCTTCACAATTCCACGAACACTCAAGAACCTTCTGCCGAGTCTCAAGGACCTCAAGGATTGCCGCTTCGCATTCTTGAATGGCTCCCTGATAGGTTTTTTTGTCGGCGTGCTTCCGGGTGCCGGCTCGACCATCTCCTCATTTCTTTCCTACGGCCTTGAGAAGGCCTTTTCGCGCCATCCGGAGAAGTTCGGCACCGGCGTGATAGAAGGGGTGGCAGCCCCTGAAGGCGCCAACAACTCCGATACCGGCGGCTCCATGGTCCCACTATTGACCCTGGGCATTCCGGGATCCAATACCACAGCGATTCTTCTGGCGGCTCTGATCCTCTGGGGATTTAGGCCAGGCCCACTCCTCATCCAGGAAAATCCACGCCTCTTTTGGGGGCTGATCGCGAGCATGTATGTAGGCAACGTCATGCTTCTCATCTTGAACCTGCCTCTTGTCCCACTTTTCGCTCAGATTCTTCGTTTGCCATATCACGTTCTTTACCCGGCTATTCTTGGGATCTCCGTTGTCGGTGCCTACAGTGTTAGCGGCAGTTTATTTGACGTCTGGATGCTGGGGTTTTTTGGTCTCTTGGGCTACCTTATGCGCAAGCTGGACTTCCCCGCAGCCCCATTGGTGCTTGGGTTGGTGTTGGGTGACGGTTTGGAGCGGGCGCTACGCCAGTCGCTGATGATGTCTCAGGGTGACTTATCGATTCTCCTCGCCAGACCCTTGTCGGCAGGGATGCTGCTACTGACGCTCATCGTCATGTTGACCCCGCTATTCCAGAAAGTAAGAAGCTGGAGATTCAGAGCCGTGGGCCAGGAAGTCTGATGGAATTTGCATTTTTGAAATGGAGAGGAGATGTCATGAAACAAAGAACACCGGTTGCTATTTTGGTGGTCATTTTGATCGCAACCGCTGGCGCTGCACCTCTATTTGCGCAAGCGTTTAAGCCTACCAAGCCGGTCGAAGGCGTCGTCCATACCGGTCCTGGCGGCGGCTCAGATATCTTGGCCCGGGCGATCGCGGAGATGATCGAGAAGGAAAAGCTCTTGCCGCAACGACTGCAAGTCGTCAACAAGTCAGGTGGAGGAAGCGCGGTTGCAATGTCGTACCTAGCAGAGAAAAAAGGCGACACACACACCCTCGGTTTTTTCACAGGCGTTTGGGTAACCAATCCGTTGACGACCGCTGAAGCCAAAGTGACGATCAAAGATCTGACGCCGATTACCCGTTTGGTTTTGGAGCCGGCGGTCGTGGCTGTGAAGGCGGATTCGCCGTACAAAAACATGAAAGACTTTATCGATGCGGCAAAGAAAAATCCCGGCCAGCTTAAGCAATCGGGCGGCTCGGTAACCGGTCGAGACAATCTCGTGCGTCTGGTTATCCAGAAGGCGACCGGCGCGAAATGGGTGTTTGTCTCATTTCCAAGTGGTGGGGAGAGGATCGCCAATCTCCTGGGTGGACACGTGCAGACCATGGTCATAGAGCCTCAGGAAGCAGGTGAACATATCAAAGCCGGCAACCTTAGAGTCATTGCCGCCTTAACGGAAAAGCGCCTGCCCTCCTTCCCCGATGTTCCGACGATCAAGGAACAAGGCATTGACGTTCCGGTTATACCTCAGGCCCGAGGCATCGTGGCTCCTCCCGGAGTTTCCCACGACGTGGTTCAATACTGGGAAGGGGTGTTTGATCGCTTCAGCAAGACGGCGGGTTGGAAAAAGTATATAGAACAAAACCAGTTCGAGGATGGCTATCTCAAGGGGCCGGAGCTAAACAAATTCTTTGATGAACTGACGGTGCAGATGCGCGACGTTCTCAAAGAGGCCGGGGCCAAGGTTGTACGCTAAACCCTGCCTATGAAAATCGGAGCAACCCGACGGCTCGCGCGCTTCGCCCTTGATCTAAGCCCACGGCAGATCCCTCCGGAAGCCATCGACCGGGCCAAAGACTGTATTCTGGACACGATCGCTGTCACCCTTTACGGGTCGACAAAACCGTGGAGCCGAATCGTCATCGAACTGGTTCAGGACGCGCGCATGAGCGGTCATTCAACCGTTCTGGGCGAAGGTTGGAAGGCGCATCCTGGCCAGGCAACACTTGCTAACGGAGTCATGGCGCACGCCTTTGAGCTCGACAATGTGCGGCAGCCTGGTGCGGGCGTCCATCCGGGGGCAACCGCTTTTCTTCCTGCCCTCGCTATAGCGGAAGAAGTAAAGGCCGATGGCCGGGCTCTCCTCGGCGCTTTTGTCGCCGGATGCGAGGTCATGTCCCGCATCGGCGTCGCTGCCGGCAACTCTCTCGAGAGAAGAGGTTTTCACGCGCCGGGGTTGACGGGAACGTTTGGCTCCGCCGTCGCGGCGGGCCGGCTCCTCGGGCTTAACGAGCGACAGATGGTCCATGCTATGGGAATCGCGGGCTCGTATTCCGGCGGACTGCTTGAATTCTCTCGATCCCAGGATGGCGCGATGGTCAAGCGTCTCCACCTGGGCAAGGCGGCGGAGGGTGGGGT
>DASQUN010000733.1:0-2360 GCA_035641275.1 Candidatus Udaeobacter sp.
AGACGAGATCCGGATCGGCATCGAGGAACTCAAAAAAACCGGGCTCAATGCCGACGATGCGTCTCCGGCCCTCGTTTCGGCAATGCGAGACCATTTTGGCCGAGGACGAGCGAGCGACCTGGCTATCATCTTCGCTTTGGGGAAAATCGCCGACGCGTCAGCAGTTGATGCGCTGATTCGTTTCGAAAAAGAAATCACAGACAAGGGCCTCAAGAAAGAGATTCGCCGCTCGCTTTTCAAGCTGGGACAGAGAGGGCTCGGTATTCCTGAGCCAGAAGCGGGTGAGGGGAAGCCTTCGCTAGCAGTGTTCAAAGCGGTGCCGGACGTTGAAGCGTATATGTCGGCTGTCGACGGGGCCGGCGGCCGGCTCCTATGGATCGCGAAACCGCTGACAGGGCATGGCTTGCAGCTGGTCCAGGCGATGATCAGCGACCGAGAGGGACTGCTGCGCTTAGGCGGCACGCAGGTGCGACGTAGGGACCTGCGCAACATGTCTCAGGAAATAAGCGCCAAACACGGCGTCAGCATGGTTTCAATTCCCTGGGAATATGCCGATCAGATCTTGTATGAGGCGTATGAAAAAGCCAAAGGGCGCGCCCGCAGCGGTCTGGAGCACTTCCGCGAGCTGCGGAGCCTCATCAACACCGGGAAGCCCAAAGCGCAACGACATCCGATTTATGAGCGTCTAAGCGCCGATAATGTCAGAGACGGGGCCTGGCGCGAACAGTCGCGCCGTCTACTGGACGAGCCGGAGTTGCGCTTCTGGATCTTGGATGAAGATTTCGTGCAACCATTCTTGTCCCAGGTGCAAGAAGCGCAAACGAGTCGGCTGGTGCTCAATCCGTTACAAAAGGAAGAACGGTTGGGAGGCATCGTGCGCGAGGCTGTAAAGGGTCTATGCGCGGGCGAAATGGGAAGACGAATGCAGCGGCGAATGGAAGATATGGCCCTCTATTTCGCCGAAACGGGTCGCGGAGAATTGCCGAGGCTGGCGCTGGCTGTGGGCCTGCAAATCAAAGAAGGTGACCCCGGTCCGTTGGACGTGTCCTTCCTCACCGGACTTGTGCAGAAGAGCTTCGCCTTTTACCTGTCGGAGCAAAAAAGCAAGGCAGAAGAAGAGCCAGCGCTTATTGTCAAGCCTTAGTTGACAGTCAATGTTTCTGGTTTGGACCCGAATGGTCAGCATTCTTGAATTCAAAAAGTCTTTCGTGGCGGTCTTCTTTGTGTCAAACTCTTTCTCGGCTGCAGATATCTAAAGCCATAAGCGCGTAAATCTGCGCCGCTTTCACCATCACATCAATATCGATTTCTTCGTTTCTTGGGCCGACTCGTCGTCCTCTCGGGCCGATCTTGATCGCAGGTATGCCCAGCTCATTGTAGACATTCGTATCCGTCCAGATACTCGCCCGATCCGGCGCTTCGGGTTTGACCTTCTCGCCGAATAAATACTGATAGATTTCTTCCGCTGACTGAACCAGCGGCTCTACGCCTTTCCCCTCGTGGCCAAGCAGCGACTTATAGACGTCCATCTCGTATTCGATGCCGAGACGATTCAGTATGCTTTCCAGTTCATATTTGATGGTCACGGGTCTCACTTGCGGGGGCATGCGAACGTCAACATAGATGGAGCAAACGCCGGGGAAGTAGTTAGGCCGATAAGGCGCGCCGCCTTCGATGCCACCGACGTTGACCTTCGGATAGAGCGGGCCGGTGGGAGAGTCGTAGATATACTTTTCTTCGAACTCCGCGCCCCAACGCTCAACCGCGTCGATGATCTTGGTCATCTTGACGATCGCGTTCATCTTTTCCGTGGGGTGGGTCGATCGCTTCGAGCCCCACGCTGCTTCGGCTTTGCCGAAGGTTTGGATTTTGACCTGGACCACGCCGGTTTGAGTCCAAACGATATTGAGATCGGACCCGTCGGCAACGACCGCATAGTCGGTGTGCATGCCGTGGGTCAACAGATGCCTCGTTCCCGCGCCCTCGCCACGATACTCTTTGGTTTGCCAGGGACCGATGGGCGTTCGGGAAATTTCCCCTACGACAGCTGCAAGCACGACATCACCTTTGAGTCTGATGCCGCTCTTTCTCAGGGCTTTCCCAGCCACCATGAAGGCCGCCACGCCGCCTTTCATATTGGAAACGCCGAGGCCGCGGACCTTCCCCTCCTTGATCGATCCTTTAAGCTCAGACTCGGGCTCCATATTGGCGACCATGCGAGCATCTTCCGCGGTTCCCGTGAAGCTCGTGTCCGTATGGCCATTGAATCCCAGACTGAGTCCCGTGCCGTCTCCTTTGAGAATCCCAATCGCGTTCGGCCGGTCGACTTCTACGTTTTGCCGGACGGCTTTGAGGTCGTT
>DASQUN010000734.1:0-4237 GCA_035641275.1 Candidatus Udaeobacter sp.
AGCGCAGCGCACGATCACAAATCGCATTGGGTCGCAAAAATTCCAGCCCCTTTTCGTCTCGAGTGGGACGCCGACATCATCGATGACCAGGAAAATAAAAGAATCTCTTGGCGGTCGCTCCCTGGCTCGACTATTTATCATACCGGTTCGGTTTTCTTTCATTCAGTCCCTGCACGCAACAGCACGGAAGTTAAAGTGATATTTTCCTATTGTCCGCCGGGTGGAAGCGCCGGCGCGGCAGTGGCAAAGCTATTTGAAACTCTGACCGAACAGCAGATCAGAGAAGACCTGCGCCGGTTCAAGGCGATTGTGGAAACCGGCGAGAAGGCCACGACCGCCGGGCAGCCTTCAGGTAGAGGGAAGGGCAAAAGCGCGGAAGCCGCACGGCTATAATTGCCTTCGAGAATTCCTACTGGAGACGGATCGGAGGAATACAAATGGAAGCAACCCTCTTGAAAGACTTAAGTAGGCAACTGCAGCGAGCACGCCGCACTCTGGTTGAAGAGGTAGCTGATAACGATGAATCGTTCAGAGGGATCACCGAAAGCCGCGAGTCAGAGCTAGAGGAACAAGCCCAGCAGGAACGTGACTCCCGAGCCCTCAAGGGCCTTGATGAGCGAGCGCAGGCGCGTCTTCGTGACATCGACGATGCCCTCGCGCGAATCGAAAGCGGCACTTACGGGAACTGCGCGAACTGTGGGAACCCGATCGACGAAGAGCGGCTGCGTTCCACGCCGACGACAATTTTTTGTGCTGAATGTGCCAAAGACGCGGAAAAGCAATCGGGGAGACCCGAAGAAGACAGTGAAGATACGTTGGAAGCAGGGCGATTGCCACCGGACTTGGATCAGCTCGACGATGAAGAACTAGAAGCTCATCTATCAGATCTAGTCCGCGAAGACGGGCAGATCGAAATGGAGGAATTACAGATTCGTGTGCGCAACCGCGTCGTGTACCTTGAAGGAGCCGTACCCAGCGAGCCCGAACACGAGGTGCTCCTCAACGTCTTGACCGACGTGGCCGGTATTCAAGACATCATCGATCGTTTAGAGGTGCAAAGATTGGCTTGGGAACGCGAGGACCGGTCGAAAAACCAAACCGCCGAGGATGTCCAACCCGGCACCATTCCGGATACCGAACCCTACGGCGGCACTGAAGATATTATCTTAACCCGGGAAGAAGGTGTGACCTACGAGCCACCGGAAAATCCCCCGCCACCTCCACACCGAAAAGATTAGGGACGATTGAAAGGAGATCCCCATGGCAAAGAATTCACGACCGGGCATTTCGGTTGCGGCTAAACTCGCTCTCTTCGGCACGGCGGTCGCCGCCATTGCATATAGCGTGCGAGAGAAGCGCCGGCTGGATTTTGCGGGTAAAACCGTAGTGATCTCCGGGGCGTCGCGTGGACTTGGCTTAGAGCTCGCCCGTGGGTTCGCCGATGAAGGAGCGAATATTGTCCTGTTGTCGCGTGACGAAGAGAGGCTCAAAGAGAACTCCGCGGAGCTCGAGCGCCGCGGCATACGCGTATCCACATTGGTGTGCGATGTCAGCCGGGAAGAGCAAGTCAAAAGCGCCGTGGCTTCGATCATTCGGAATTGTGGAACTATCGACGTTCTGGTTAATAACGCCGGAACCATTCAAGTCGGGCCGTCCGAGCATATGGATCTCGAGGACTACGCCGAAGCCATGGCCGTGCACTTCTGGGCGCCGCTCTATTTCATGCACGAAGTGATTCCCTACATGAAGCGTCGGGGCCATGGCCGCATCGTAAACATCGCGTCGATCGGCGGCAAAGTTGCGGTTCCTCACCTACTCCCGTACGTCGCTAGCAAGTTTGCCCTGGTCGGTCTTTCTGAAGGGATGCGCGCCGAACTTCTAAAGGATGGTATTTATGTGACCACCGTCTCTCCTGGATTGATGCGCACCGGATCCCATCTGAATGCTTTCTTCAAGGGACAACATAAGAAGGAGTTTGCGCTGTTCAGCATCGCCAATGCTCTTCCCCTATTCTCCACCAGCTCCGAACGTGCCGCCCACGAGATCATCGAGGCCTGCCGCTACGGTAAAGCGCAGGTTGTCATCACACCGCAGGCCCGGATGCTTCGGCTCGTCAACAGTGTTTTCCCTTCTCTGACGGCGGGGATTTTCGGCTGGGTCACTCGAGTGCTACCCGGCGCACAGGATGCTGAGGGAGACATATTAAGACGCGGCTCGGAAAGCCAATCGATTATCGCCCCGTCCGTGCTGACCCGCCCAGCCGACAATGCGGTGTCGCGCAACCGGGAGGAACCTCAGAAACCAGCTGACATCTATTTACAGATGAAGCGAAAAACGGAGACCGTTTAATCGGCGGTTATTTCTCAAAACATATCGCGCAAAGCGCGCTGCGCCGCAAAGTAGCCACACATGCCGTGCACGCCACCGCCCGGCGGTGTGGAAGCGGAGCACAGATACAAGCCCGTTTGGGAGGTCGAGTAGACGCTGAGGGTCGGCCGAAAGAATAGCTGGTTAAGATTCGGCGCGCCGCCGTTAATGTCACCGCCGACAAGGTTGGGATTGCGCCGTTCGAGTTCGGCCGGAGCCGCAATGCAGCGCGCTACAATGGTGTCGCGAAACCCGGGCGCAAACCGCTCGATCTGCGCCTCGATTCTCTCGGTCATATCGAACTTCGACCCGTTCGGAACATGGCAATAGGCCCACAGCGTATGCTTTGTTTCCGGAGCCCGAGCGCCGTCGAAAAGCGAAGGCTGCACCAAGAGAACAAACGGTCGCTCCGCATGGTCGCCCCGCCAAGCCGCCCGCTCTGAAACCGCGATCTCGCCAAGCTCTCCGCCGAGGTGAACCGTAGCGGCCCGTTTGCATTCCTCCGCTTTCCAAGGCAGGGGAGCAGCCAATGCCCAATCTATTTTGAAGGCGCCCATCCCATACCGATAGCGCCGCAGCTTATCGCGATACTTCGGCGATAGACTTGTGCCGGCGATCTCCAGTAGCTGCCGCGGAGTCAAATCGCAGAGAATGACTCTGGACGGAGGCAGCTCGTGGAGACTCAGCACGGGATGACTAGCATATACTTCACCGCCTAAGGAGCGAAGGTAAGAAGCAAGCGCGTCGGTTAGCTTCTGCGCTCCCCCTCTGGCAATCGGCCAGCCCAACGCGTGCGCCGTTATGCCCAATACGAGACCGAACGCGGCCGATCCCCATTGTTCCAGCGGCAACATCGAATGAGCCGCCAGGCCCGCGAACAGCGCCCGAGCCTGCGTGCCGCGAAAACATCGCTCAGCCAGGCGGAGCGCAGGCTGAATCGCCGACCAACCGAACCGCGCTAAAGTCGCGGCATGCTTGGGCACGCGGATCGGACCCAGCAGGTCGACATCCAGTCCGTCCCAGCTCGCAAATAGCGGCGCCATGAGGTTTCTATATGCCTCTCCGTCCGGACCAAGATACGAAACCGTTCGGTCTATTGACCGCTCCAGCATGATTGCCGTGCCGTCATCAAGCGGATGTGCCAGCGGTGCGGGAGGCTGAATCCATTCGAGGCCGTGCTGAGCAAGTGGAAGCGAGCGAAAAAAAGGCGAGCCGATGGCGAGAGGATAAACCGCCGAGCACACGTCATGAACAAACCCCGGCAAGGTGAGCTCGGCTGAGCGGACTCCACCACCGATCTCTGCGGCAGCTTCGTACATCGCCACGGACTTACCCTTTTGTGCCATGGCGATGGCGGCAGCCAGGCCGTTCGGTCCGGAGCCGATAACTACGGCATCGTAGGCGTCACGGCCAGCCATTCAGCAAACGATACAGACAGAGCGTCGCTCAGTTCAAGGGAGACGTCCGTATACGTTCACTGTCCAAGCTACGAAACTATCCCAGCATGATCTGATAGCTTCGTGCAGCGCTCATCAACCCACGCTTCGCCGATTTCAAACTTGCAGAATCCTAGACAAGACCCCGGAGCAAGCCAAATCCGGGGTCTTGAAGGTGAAGGGATGTTTAGGAGCTGAATGCCGGAGCCGCGAACGAGTCGCTACGGTCTTCTCGTACCGCCCCAGAGAAAGCCGAAGCCGATGTTAAAAACGTGATTGCCATCGTCGGAATCACGGCCGACCCGCTCAAATGAACTGAAAAACCATTCATAGCGGTAACGCAGTCCAAGGTAGGTCTGGGGAGTAAGAAATAATTTTACCCCGCCCTGTGGGCCAATTACTCCGGTCTCATCGCGATCATTCCACGCAAGACC
>DASQUN010000735.1:0-6823 GCA_035641275.1 Candidatus Udaeobacter sp.
CATATTTTTTTGCCGCCGTGATAACCACCCTGCCGTCCCCGGATCCGAGATCATAGACCACATCGTTTTTCTTCACTCCAGCAAGTCCCAACATTTTCTCGACGACCTCTTGCGGCGTCGGATCGAAAGGAGCCCACTGGTCCGAGGAGCTGATACTGGTGCGACCGTCACTGAATGGAATTCCCGCCATGCGCTGTTGAGTCCAGCCTCCGTCCGTAATGATGGTCGTACCGGTAAAAGAGGGCACCCCGATGACCAAGATTCGCCGGTGCCGAAAAAAATGCGGATGCCGGTGGTGACGGAACGGGACTTTCGCGAACCCCGCGGATGACCTGGCACTGTGAGATGGTAAGGATCCAAGCGCCGTCACGCGTGAGGGTGGTTGAGGCGAAGCGGGTTCTCGAACGAAACCCGCTCTAGAGCGCTGAGCCGAAACGGTTGGATTTTGTTGGATTAAGCCTGGTGTGGAGAATGCCCGAGGGCTTTGTGCGGAGTTCGGCGAACTCGAGCGGGAGACCGTGCCTGCATGCCCTACGGCACCTGAACGTGGTCCGGCTGCGGTGGAGCCCCGGAACCCCTGACCTTGGGCTGCACGGCTACCGAAGAGCAGGATGATAAGAGCCAACAACGTCGCTTGCGGCTTCATAGGACCTCCAGGTAACGTCATCATAGGAGGCTTGCTGACCGCAAGTCAATCAGCCCGGCGATACCCAGGAGACCGGCACGAGCGCCTGGATCCAAAACTCACGCAGCCTCGGAAAGAAGGTAGAGCGCGGAAGGGCCCTAAGTTCGGTCAAGCCGAAGCACTCGCCGCCCCATTGCCTAATTCATCCTGCTGATGAACATAGCATCATCCCATCGAATAAAGCCTGGGGGGTTTCCGTGCTTGGACCGCACTTCAAGCCATTCTCCTACCGATCTCACGACATCGACCTTCGTCCCTTTGCCGATCTGAGAGACGACGCGGCCGGATGCCGAGGGCGCTTCGTAAACCGACGTCGCACGAACTATTTCGTAGATGCCAGGATCTGCAGTCCGTCGCGCCGGTGCCGGAGCGGAGGATGATGTCTGATCGACCGGGCGAGGAGGAGTCTTCGACGCCGTCTGAGTCCGGCTCGAAGCTAAACGCTCAATTTCCCGATTCGCTACGCCTAAACGTTGCTGCGCAACGGATAGATCTCTTTTGCCCTCTTCAAGCTTGGTTTTTAAATTCGCTAGCTCGTTGGCGTTTTCACTTAATTGCTGCCGCGCTTGCGCCAGATCCTTTTCCAACCCTCGAATCTTTTGCTCTTTCTCTTTAATGCTTTTTTCCCTTACCTCTAGCTCCATGGACTTTTGCTGGAGAACCAACTGCGACTCGCTGCGCTCTTTTTGACTGCCGATGAGAAAAACACCCAGAGCAAAAACAACGATGCCCGCAATCAAAATGATCTTTGATTTCGTGGGGATCCGGTGCGTTTCCGGCGGCGGTTTGGCCATGGTTGTCTCCTCCTGTCGATCGGGCCACTGAGGAGCAGAAGACGCGCCGAGATTCGCTTTGCAGTAAGGGCATTTGACGGAATCTTCCGGGATGCTGTTGGCGCAGTGTGGGCAGAGCCGGCTGCGTGAAGCGATTTTCGCTACCAAAGCCCTACCGTCCTTCGCACAGAAGCTAATGCTATCCGCGTATTCCGCGGAACATTCAGGACACTGCTTCATGGCACGCATTCTGAATTGAATGCCCCATCCCGTCAAGAGGAATTCGAGTCATAGCCCGCCTCGCGCAAACAAACCGTTTGCGGCGGCGCACCTTGCCCCACCACGTGCCCTGAGCTATAGAACGCTGAAAGGAGAATGGAACCATGGCCCTGATCATCAGCGAACCGCAAACCCGAAAACTCATTGATATGCCGATGGCGCTGAAGGTCGTGGAGGGAATGTTTCGTGACCGCGCTATGGGGAAGGTCCGGAGCCTGCCGCGACGACGACTCAAAGCAAGCCAGAAGCAACTCAATATGATGGCTGCGTGGCAACAAGACTGGGACCTGATCTGTCTCCGCTCATACGCGGGCGATGCCAACACGATCACGCTCTACAACGGTCGGAGCGGTGGGATCCAAGCGATCATCAACATGGGCTATCTCAGCAGTCTCCGGACAGGCGCCGCGACGGGCGTGGCCGCGAAGTATCTTGCCCCCGCTACCGCCAAGACAGTCGGCCTGATCGGACCGGGATGGCAGGCAGCATTCCAAGTAGAGGCCATTGCCAGTGCCTGTCGCATAGAACGGGTGATCGTCTTTGGCCGAACTCCAAAGAAACGAAAGGAGTTCATTCGACAGATGAGCAAAGCCGTGAAAGCCGAATGGAAAGAAGCTGGTTCCGTAGATGAAATCGAATCAGCGTCGGACATTCTGGTTGTTGCCACCGATTCGTCGACGCCAGTAGCGGAAGGCAAGAGCCTCAAAGACGACGTCTTGGTAGCATCTATCGGCGCAAACGCAGCCGTCAAGCATGAAGTCTCTGACAGCCTCATACGTCGCATGGATTTCATTGTCACCGACGACCTTCCAACCGCCAGAATCGACAGCGGCGATTTGATTGCTGCCTGTCAGTCCAGGATCGCGCGTTGGGAAGACATCGTTGCGTTGGAAAAGATTGTCGGCGATGGCGCGCCTCAACCGCGACCGAAAAGAATACTTTTCCAATCGAACGGCATCGCCGACGAAGATCTCGCGGTCGGCCGCTTTGTGTTGGAACAGGCGAAGAAGAAAAAACTCCAGATGAAACGCGTTACGGAAATCTGAAGAGCCCAGAGCCGGCCGCTCGGCCCCACCATCCTGCGCCCCAAGCTAATCGAGCCAGCTTAGTCGGCACTCGACACCGACCATCGAGGCTGTTACGGCTTTTGAAACGCCAGGACAAAGCGGTCGTCTTTGTTGCGCTCCTTGACCACATTAAAATCCCGCGTATCCTCGGGTCTGCGGAGCATCGTGCCCTCTTTCCCTAAAGTAAAGCCCGCACCGGTGACTTCTTTGATGACCAGCTGCTTGTCGATGCGATGCAACGTTTTTGCCGCCTCGTTGCCTGTCCCGTCTTTGGCCGAGTGATCCACGACGCCGTATGTACCCCCGCCCTTTAATGCCCCAAAGATTCTCTTGTTCATCGCCACGCGAGCCTCGGGGGCCAAATCGTGATAATTGAGATGCATGATGACAAAATCGAGCGATCCATCCTGGGGTAACGCGATTTTATCCAGGGGACCATCGATGACCTTGATGTTTTCATAGCCTGGCTTTTTCCACCGATCATTGACCTCTTGACGAGGATTGGGGTTCGCAGAATAAACCGACCCCTGCGTACCAACCACTTGCGACAGGATCGCAGTGTAATAACCGCGGCCGGCCCAAATATCCGCCACCTTGTCGCCCCGTTTGACGCCGTAAAATGCCAGCACTTCACCGGGCTTACGCGTTGGGTCCAGTTCCCGCTCGTTCTGCGGCCGTTCTGGATTCGACAGGGCGAAAGTGAAATCTTGCGATCTGTCTGTCGTCGAGCAAGCACCGAGAACCAACATCGCTAGGATTCCTACCAGCCCAGCGAATCTGATCTGAAAATGCTTCGCCATATAAAACTCCTTCCCAGTCGTTCCGCTCTTTCGACCTTAGAATGACTGAATTGAAAGGCAAAAACAAAAGCGCTTTTTTTGGCCCCACCGGGCCTGTCCTCTTGGCGCGTCGGTGTTTACGACGGACGACTCTCCCGCATTGCTTTGTCTACGTCGTAACGCAGCAATTCCCAGATTTTTTCCACGCATTGGCCAAAGTCGGGATCTCTCATACTCCTGAAGTTGCGCGGCCTTGGCACATCGACGGTGACGATGCTCTTGACGACTCCGGGGGCGGCGCTCATCACGGCAATGCGATCGCAATGCATCACGGCTTCCTCGAGATTGTGAGTGACGAGAACGACCGCCGCCAAGGGCGCGCATTTTCCCCTGCCCCGTCTCAAACTCCTTGGTCAAACCGTGAACAAGGACTCTCATCGATCCATCAGACTCGCCGGGACTCTTCCCAACCCCAGCTATTTCGGAGAATGGCAATCATACTTGGGAGATGGACCAATCCAAATTAACGGCCACCAAAGATTTCGTGGAACAGCTTGGCATAGCGCTCGAATTCTTCGATGACTTCCGCCGGCGCGAAAGCCGGCTTGATCCCTTCGATCAGGCGGGCGTGATCGGGAGGCGTATCGATTCGGTCTGGAATCCGATTCATACTCCGGACCAGCTCCTGGCCGCGCTTCGATAGCGCGAAATCGATGAATAGCCTGGCCGCATTGGGATGCGGCGCCTTCGTGGCGGCTCCTAACGGATGAATGTTGGCGAATACCGGATTCAGATAAACCCAATCCACCGGTGCTCCGGCGGGTTTCAAGACCTCGAAGGTCTGAGAATATGCGGTGATGCCGCCCTTAAATTCCCCTGCGGCAATGAGTTGAGCGAGCAGGGTGCGGCCGTTGCGTAGCTGCACCTGCTTCGCCAGCTCGCGCATATAACTCATCCCCTTTTCGTCTCCCATCGCCTTTAGCATCGTGCCAAACCACTCATAGGCTCGGCTGTCCATCCCGATGTGGCCCCGCCATTCGGCCTTTAAAAGATCGGCGTGCGATTTCGGAATACTGGTTCTTGGCACCTGCCGCGTGTTGTAGCCAAAGGCCGCGTAGTTTGTGTAAATCGAAGTCCAAGTCGCTTGCGGATCTTTATATCCCTCGCGATAGTGTTTCCGCTCCGGAGAGTCGTAGGACGCAAGCAAACCACGCTTTTTGAGATTGTGCCCGTAGAAACTTGTGCTCATCATGACGTCCCAAAGGCTTTTGCCGGCGCGATTTTCAGTCAGGATTCGTTCCATTAATTGAGCATCCGTGGCGCGGTAAAAGGCTGCGTCGATTTTGGGATAAAGCTGTTTGAATCCATCGATCAGGGTTTTGGAATCGTTCGCATTGAAGGCGGCGTAGAACATCAACTTTCCTTCCGCCTCGGCTTTTTCTTTGATTTCTTGGCCCTGCGCGGTGGAACCGTTCAAAACCAGTAGAGTCGCAAGAAGCCACACATACGACCCTTGGAATGGACGCAGCATCATCGCTCCCTTCTCTCTTATGGCATTTCGGCCAGCAAGCGTCCGTAACCGGCCACCGGCTCGTTCAGGTGGAGAATCTTTTTCGTGGCCCACACCTGAGCGGGAATACTCGACACCACGGTCGTTTTCAAATCTTTCTCGAGCATCTCTATGACCGGCAGGTTGTGCCATCCGGCGCCAAGCATGTAGATGCCGTCGACCGGCCCATGTTCGATGAACACCTTCTTGGCGAAGTCATAGATCGCCTCGGGGGAAAGCTTACCGGCGTCCTTAAAAGGCACATCGATTCCCTTCATGGCTTTCACTTCGAAACCATCATCCTCGAGGAACCTGGCGAACCTGCGGTTCATATCCTCTTGGAAATAGGTGATGCCCACGAGCCTCTTCATCTCCAACGCGCGAAACGCGTCTACCTGGGCGATGGTCGCGATGGTTACCGGTATCTTATATTTTTTCGTCAATTCCTCCGCGATTTGCCTGTCGGCGCCGTGACCGCGCACCATCGCCGGAGGCGCCCCCATGATCATCACCACATCGGCGCCCAACTCAGCGAGCCGAGCTACTTTTTTCTCCGCCACCGTCAGCGCTTCCCGAAATTCTTGCTCGTTGCCGGCTCGGATTCCCGCATGAAAAGGAATAAAGCCCACGCCTTCGGGCATGAGCTTGATAAAACTCTCCATCGATCCGGGTCGATAGGTAGGCTTCACCAAACCGACGATTCCTCGCGCGCCGTAGTACATCTTTGTCGTTCTCCTCCGACCACAAGCAGCACACAGATCACAAAGCAGGGGCGGGTTTTAGAACCCGCCCCTATAAACTTTGCGTTCTACGTGTTCTCTGCGGTCGATAATCGTTGTCTTCTCTTTTACGCCGCAGCTTGGATGGCGGCGCCATTGACGTTGCCAAGGACCCTGCCCGGCAAAGCTCCCGTGTGTTCGCCTTGGGCGACCAGCACCTCGCCGTTGACGATGGTCATTTCGATGCCGATCGCCTTCTGAATCAGCCGCCTTTCCCCACCCGGCAGGTCGCGCACCATCTCTGGTTCGCACTCGCGGACCGTTGCGGGGTCGAAGAGGACCAGATCCGCGGCCAACCCGGGACGGAGCAAGCCGCGATCGCGAAGCCCGAAGATCGACGCCACCATGAATGTGAGTTTACGCACGCCTTCTTCCAAACTCATCACGTTTCGTTCCCGTATCCAGTAACCGAGCAAACGTGTCGCATAGCCGAAGCCGGCATCGTAGATGAGATGCGCACCGGCGTCGGATTGACCGACGAGAGTGAAAGGGCTTCTGATGATTTCAGCCACTGCCTGCTCGTCGCCGTTTGTACTGGAGGTTTGAAACTCGGTATCCAAACCTTCTTCCAACGATAGATCGAGGAAAGCATCGATAACATCCTGCCCGCGAATCTTGGCGATTTCCGCCACGCTCTTTTTCTCTAAATGTTTGTTCGTCGGAGTTCCGGCTTTGATCATGTAAACCAGATCCCAGCGGCGCGAGAAACGCGACGACTTCTTTTCCTCCACCCCTTCATAGCGCAGCTTGCGGCGCACCTCCGGATCACGAAAAACTTTCATTCGTTCCTCGATCGGTAAGAAGAGAATTTGTTTCCAAGTGGGCAGGTCGTCGAAGACTTGCGCGTTCTTCAATGTTAACCGGTTGTTGAAGAGCCGCGCATTGCAGAGCGGATAGGACTGTATGCCTTTT
>DASQUN010000736.1:0-4624 GCA_035641275.1 Candidatus Udaeobacter sp.
CAACACTGAGGGAGGGGATCTGTTGATAGGCATTGGAGATGATCGGTCTGTTGTAGGAATCGAGGCTGATGCTTTCGATGACGAAGACAAATTCATGCTTCACCTGAGCCAGATGGTCCGAAACGCTCTTGGGGACCGAGCCAGTACCTGCGTCGATCCACGGATGCAAATAGCCAAGGGCAAAACAGTCTGCGTCGTTACGTGCCAGCGCAGCCCCGAGCCTGTATTCATGAAAACCAAGGATATGCCGGAAGACGGCAAAGGAGATTTCTATGTGCGTAGTGGGCCGGGAACGGTCAAGCTGACCGCTGACGATGCTGAACAGTATGTCAAAACTCGATTTGTGAAGATGGCCGAGTCTTCG
This sequence comes from Candidatus Udaeobacter sp., assembly GCA_035641275.1. GTDB lineage: Bacteria > Desulfobacterota > Binatia > UBA9968 > UBA9968 > DASQUN01. Next base: position 365 of record DASQUN010000736.1, read on the forward strand.
AGGGAGAAGAAATAGCTTTATCCGGGGGTCTTGGCTCATCCTTCTTTAGCTTTAGCGACTCCCGAAGTTAATTAGCGGGGACAATCCTGTGAAATTCGGCTGAGTTCTTACCGGACACCTTCCTAGCTTGACAGAGTGGAGCTTTGCTTATAGTCGTTTTTATCGGCGGGGCGGGTCGACGGCAAACAGATGGATCGCTGTTTAAGGAATTGGGGAAACCGATATGGCCAAAATAGTATTAGGTATCGGTACGTCGCATAGCCCGCAGTTGAGCGTGCGGGCCAGTGAATGGCAGGTCCTTCGCGAAAAAGACGAGCATGACCCGCGGTTGGATTATCAGGGCCTGCTCAAGCGAGCCAAATCGGATATCCAGACGGAACTGACGCTGGAGAAATTCCGCCAGCGGGACGAGGCCTGTCAGAAGGCGATCAAAATCCTGGGAGATGCCTTGCAGCGGGCGAACGTCGACGTCGTGGTTGTCTTTGGCGATGACCAGCATGAGCAATTCCAAGATGACAACATGCCGACCTTTGCGATCTACCACGGCAAGTCCCTGCCGGTGGTCACTCATACCGGTCGTAATCCCGCTACATGGAAGCAGGCTGAAGAACGTGGATGGGCTGAGACGGAACCGGAATATGAGGCAGGTCAATCGTTGGCCGAACATTTGGTCCGGTCTCTCGTGAATGACGAATTCGACATTGCCCGCTGTAACCAATTGCGAAAAGAAATCGGCGTCGGCCACGCGTTTAGTTTTCTGTATCGCCGTATTTTGCCGGGTGGCAAGCTACCGATGGTGCCGGTGATGGTCAACACTTACTATCCGCCCAACCAGCCCACGCCCAAACGGTGCTACGCCTTTGGCCAATCGGTCCGGCGGGGCATCGAGTCGTGGAACAGCGACAAAAGAGTTGCGGTGATGGCATCCGGCGGTCTCAGTCATGTCGTTATCGACGAAGAAATCGATCAGATGACGATTGCTGGGTTGCGGAACAAGGATCCTCAAGCCTTGTGGCGGTTGCCCCGAGAGAGGCTTCGCGGTGGAACGTCTGAGATTCTTAACTGGGTGGCGTTGGCGGGCGTGGTGGACTCGATGGAACTGAAATACCTGGAATACGTGACAACCTACCGCTCGCCGGCTGCGACAGGCTGCGGCATGGGCTTCGCTTACTGGAGCTAATAATCAGTTCGTTAGTATGTTGACATATTGCAACGCTCCGAAACCAAAGGGCGAGCCATTCCGAGCGCGGTCAATGGGTCTGTGCCTTGTAGGCCGCCGCCCAATCCACTCCAAGGGCGCTTACTCCATCGGTCCGGGCCTGAACGCAACCTTTACATTCCTGTGCCCGCGCTCTTCCATGACTCGTCCCTTGGTACCGATAGGTTTACTAACCAATGTAATTAGCAGACTGCGGCTCTTTGGGTTCCGCTGCCGGATCGAGCAGTTTCGAGTTTCGGATTTGGGTTTCGAGTTCCGTCCTCCCAACCCGAGACCCGAAACCCGAGACCAGAAACCGACCGCATAAGAGGAATTGAATGGCTCGAGAACCTATTATCGAACGTTTGGAGAAACTCGATACTTGCGCCGTTTCGGACGGGATGGACCGTTTGGGGCTGAAAGGGGCGACTTTCGGGGTTCGGCCCATGTGGTCCTGCCCCAAAATCGTCGGGCGCGCGGTAACCATGAAGATCAAGCCGGTGGGACTGGACAAACCGAAGCAGCACCTTGGTACGCAAGCCATCGTCGCTGCGGATCCGGGAGATGTCATTGTGATCGACAATGGTGGCCGTCCCGACACCTCGTGCTGGGGCGGACTCCTTTCACTGGCGGCTCAGACAAAGGGAATTAGCGGCGTGGTTATCGATGGCGCCTGTCGAGACGTAGACGAGAGCCGTGACGTAGGATTTCCAGTCTACGCGCGCGCGGCGGTGCCGATGACGGCGCGCGGCCGTGTCATGGAAGAATCCTTTAACCGAGAAATAGAGTTTGCCGGTGTTCAGGTGCATCCGGGGGATTTGGTGATCGCCGATGGCAGCGGGATCGTCATTGTTCCTCGCGCGAAAGAAGAGGAAGTCGTGAAGGAAGCCGAAGCTGTGGCCGCAACCGAAGCCAGAATGGCCGAAGGCATTCGCGAAGGTATGTCAGTTCTCGAGGTGCTGGAAAGACTCGGCTACGAGCAAATGCTGAACAAGAGATAATATAGGAGGAGAAAGATGGATGCTGCCGTCGAGGAATTCAAGAAGCTCTCGGTCGCGGTGGTGTCGGATGCCTTGGACCGTCTGGCAATTCACGGGCAGTGCTTGGGCATTCAACCCATCGCTCCGGGCAATAAGACGGCGGGTCGGGCGTTCACTCTGAAATATATACCCTGCGGAATCGACAAAGGAACAGTCGGGGATTACATCGATGATGTTCCACCGGGCGATGTAGTCGTGATGGACAACGCCGGTCGTCTCGACTGCACGGTTTGGGGAGATATATTGACCTCGGTTGCAAACAAACGCCGCCTTGCGGGAACGGTTATTCACGGCGCCTGCCGTGACGTCGCGCGCAGCGTCGATCTAGGCTATCCGATTTTCAGCCGCGGGAAGTTTATGCGTACGGGTAAGGATCGGGTGCAGTTGGAAGCGATGAACGTGGCGGTCTCGTTGGGCGATGTCCAGGTGCGCCGAGGAGACATTGTCTTGGGCAGCGACGACGGTGTCCTGGTCGTGCCCAAAGAATACGAAACGGAAGTCCTGTCGGTGGCGCAATCGATCTCGTTGGCGGAAGAGAGGATCCTCAGCGCCGCCATTGAAGGAGAGCGGCTGGACGAACTACGACGAGCGTTTAAATACCATGAGCTTCAACGCCGATATTAGGTGCAGCGAACTTTTATGAACTCTTCAATCGATCCAACGATAATTTCTCGTGCGGTACACTTCGGCGCGGCAACGTTGCATGAGGCGATGGGCAGAAAAGGCGCACTGCCCTATCACATCAAGCCGGTTGTCCCGAACATGAAGCTTTGCGGTCCGGCAGTGACCGTCAGCTCGCCGCCGATAGATAATCTCATGTTGCATCAGGCGCTCTATGTCGCGGAACCCGGCACCGTTCTAGTGGTTGAAGTGAACCGCGGTTATGAAGGCGGCTATTGGGGCGAGATCATGACCATTGCGGCGCAGCAACGCAAAGTTGCTGGCCTGGTTATCGACGGTTGCGTGCGCGATGCTGATCTTATCGAGAAACTGGGCTTCCCGGTTTTCGCTCGGGGGCTCTCTATCCGGGGCACGGACAAAAAGGGCGGGGGCCACATCAATTCGCCTATCGTCATCGGCGATGTCACCATTCAACCGGGGGACCTCATTGTTGGAGATCGCGACGGCGTTGTCGTCGTTCCCGGCGTTGAGATTACGGCTACCTTGGAAGCTGCGCAAAAGCGGGAAGCAAAAGAAGGGCAAGTCAAAAGAGATGTCTTAGCCGGCAAGTCGACGCTCGACATCTACGGCTGGCCGCGCAGCCAAGAGCATTGACGGGGACGTGACATGCTCACCCGAGAAGACAATGAATTACTGACGCGCGTCAGCCGCGGCACACCGGCAGGTGAGCTATTGCGGCGCTACTGGCATCCGGTCGCCGCGGCCGGTGAATTCACCGAAGAAAAACCGATCAGGGCGGTCAAAATTCTCGGCGAAGAACTTGTCGTCTCTCGCGATAAGACGGGCAACTATGGATTGGTGGGCGAGCACTGCTCGCATCGATTAGCGTCATTGGCCTACGGGCGAGTTGACGAGGAGGGGATTCGTTGCCCCTATCACGGCTGGAAGTATGACCGGACCGGCAAATGCCTCGAACAGCCGGCAGAGCCCGCCGACAGCACCTTTAAAGATCGGATAAAGCATGTCGCTTATCCGGTGGAATATTTAGGCGGGCTCATCTACGCCTATCTCGGTCCCGCGCCGGCGCCCTTGCTGCCGCGTTGGGACGTGCTGGTGTGGGAACACGGCAAACGTTGGATCGTCAAAGAGTCGATTGTCGATTGCAATTGGCTCCAGCCGATGGAAAACTCCGTGGATCCGTCGCATCTGTTTTGGCTCCACGGCGATACGGCGCACCTCGCGCCGCGGGTGAAAAAATATGCCGAGCGTCATGAATTCATCCGCTTTGAATTCGGCATCAAAAAACGGCGCACGACGATGCCGCTAGCGACCGGGGAAAAAGCCGAAGTCGACGAGCATCCTTTGCTGTTTCCGACGATCTTGCGCCACGTCGCGCCGTTT
>DASQUN010000737.1:0-4050 GCA_035641275.1 Candidatus Udaeobacter sp.
TTCATCGAGTACCTCCCGCGACTAACCTGCTGTCCAAGACTGAGAGCCGCTTGGCCACAACAAATTGTCCAGATAGAAAGCCCTAAAACTTAGCACGCAAAGAGACGCGAATCAGATCCTGGACGTCACGAATTGGTGTAGCGCAAGGGCGAAGAAATAGCACGAGAAAAGATTCTAGCGATTGTTTTTGCTGACTCGCTTTTCTGTCCGCTTAAGACGCCTGGAACGAGTGAGAGGAACCCGGCAGGGTCGATGACTGGCGCGGGATTTCGTCGGTGAGCCCAGGTGGAACGCAGGTAGTGATGCTCTGAAACTGGTGACTGCGCAAGTAACAAGCGACTGAAGAAAGCGGAATCGAATCCAAACCTCGTACTAGTCCTGTCGGTCAACGATGACCCGGGTGGGCAAGGCTTCATTTCTCTTCCCTGCTCTCCGGGATGGTCGCCGAGTGTCTGGGGTAACGAGCTGAACGAACTCCCACACGACGAACGCCAGCACTACGATTGCCATTAAGCTATCATCCACGGATGGACTCCTCTTCCGTATCCGTGATCTCGTACAGAGAATGGCTTGGCTGCAAACCGATTAGACTCAATCTCACTGTCATAAGGACTTCCCCCGATGTGACTGAGCAATCTCCAGACCATCTGCCTGCGCGTTCCAAAAATTCCCTCAGAAGGCGCCGGAGTTCTTCGGACCACCGACAAATGCGCCGGGATCTGGCACTATAGCGGCGATGATGGCAACCGAGCAGACAACTTGATAGTCACGGTTGACACTGCACGTTCACCCACCGTTCCATCGACTCCAAAGAAATCGATTCTGCGAAACATCGAAGACGCTGGGTTTGTCCATCGTTGATAGTCGCAGCCGGAGGCTGCTGGGATGCCGCGCTGCGTATCGCTCGGCTATCACCGCGCACGAAGCAGCCCGACATGCGGAAAGAGTCGATCGTCGTGGAATCCTGAGAGACCTGATCACCACTTGTCATCGCCTGATTGCTGAGTCGGTTCACATAGGTCCACTGATAGAAGAATTGAAGACCGAGTATCGAATGCTCGCTACTTTCTCCGGCCAATCAGGAGGTCCAGAGAGAAGCTTCTCATCCAACGGGCCGAATCGAAACAGAAAGAAATCCTTGTGCTGCAGGAGGAAGCACAACAACTGATCGAGGAGCCGGCGCAACTTCTCAATGCTTCCGAGGAGGACTTTACTCAAACGCTGAGCAAGTTCGACGGCTATCTCGTTCAGGTACTCCGGATAAAAGATAGTCTGGAAAATCACCGCAGTCGCAGGCGACAACCGAATCCACCGTGGACGTCGCATCAAAGCCCTTCATCAGTCCAAGTAAGATCTAGTTTGCGATGCTCACCTCGCCTACGAACTGTCGTGGCGAGAGAGAATCACGTTTTCGAGATGGCAGAGGAATCGCATGGACAGCTCGAAGACGCCGCAACGCTAGCTTGCTGTGAGTTGCGCAGACGACTTTCGTCATTCCCCGAGGATTAGCGGGCGTAGTGTACGAGAAATGAGCCGCGCCAAGATTTCAGCTATACTGGCGCAAGTAGTTTGCAACGCTCCGCTCCACGCGGCGCCATTTTTGGCGCTGCTTAGCCTTGGTCAGGATGGTCATTGCAAGCCAAGACACGCCGACGATACAAAACGGAACGAGCAAGGTTAAGACAATTTCTCTAGACATCTTTGCCCCCTAGGGATTATGAGGTAGTGCCGCTGCCTTTCCTCGTAAAGCAATGCCTGGTCCACCGCACAAGGGTGCGAATTAATAGAAAATTACGCCTATCAAAGCCGGGTAGGTCTTAGTCGGATTTGTCAAAATGACGCATTCCTCATGACACGGTGTCAAATTCGGCGCAGCCAGCAGGATGAGGAAAACGTACCAAGCCCCTGAACCCGCCGAGGCCGTAAGCTACGACATCAGAGGCTCGCGGCGAAGATTGGGATCATCTGCGGTGATGGGCAAATCTTCTTGAGACCCTTCGGTAACGCCTCTGCGCTCGTCAAGGCCGCGTGAAGACAGTCGCTCCGATGAACGACTGGGCGCTGGAGCGCGTATCGTCCGAATCGATCGCGAGCGAGAGGACGGTAGGGGTGTCCGGCGCCTCGCCATAGATCCTCCGGAAGTCTTCGACGACATTGCGTCGCTCGGTGATCCATTTGCCGAGATCGTCGGAGCCCGAGCGCAGGACCACATAAGTCACCGTGGAGGTCTTCTCGCTCTTGCAGATCGTGCCAGCCGGTGCCGTCGAATCCCAAACGTAGCCGATGATGCGCGAGCGCACCGACTCCGGCGCGCGCACCCAGGCGACGTAAACCTGGGCGGCCTGGTCGTCGGTCGCCTTCTGGCAGGCATTGCCGCCGGTGGGAAGCGTTACGACCTTCCAGCTCCACTCGAGGATTGGCGTCGCGTTGAGATCGACTCGGTCTCGGAGATCGCGACTGATCGTCGAGTTGTCGCCCTTGCTCCTGAGGCGTAGGACCGGCTGACCGTTGTCCGCAACGATCTCGAGGTCGTAGACAGGCTTTCCCCAGGTCTGTTCCTTCCACTCGCCGGGGATGCCCCGCGTGCCGAGTGGATACGAGCGCCAGTCCTCGACAACGACGCGATCGGCCGCCCACGCGGTGGCAACCACGGCGAAGGCGACGGCTAAAACAGCGAGGCGCGCACGAGTCGACATCATGGATTGTGGCTCAGAGTCCAAATTTTGCTTCGCACAAATTGTCCGGGAAAGAAGAAGAAAATAGATCAGTGGACCGGATTGGATTCTCGATTGTTCCAATCTCCAATATCCAATGCTCCAAATTTTTGCTTGGCAAAAATCTGGTGGTCGCAGTAGGACTCGAACCTACGACCTCGCGCATGTGAGGCGCGCGCTCTAACCAGCTGAGCTATGCGACCACGGAAGGATTTTTTAGCACCTCTGCTGAGTCCGTTCAACAATGTTTCGGGATTTTCATCGCAAGCTCACGCGGCGTTATGTGATCAACGGAGGGGGGGAGAATTCCCATTACTCCAGTATTCCATCACTCCATTCCCGGTGCGCCGTGACCCGGCACGACGATCTCGGGATTGAGCGCTTTCATCATCTTCATGGCGCTGATCATATCCGGGATCTGCACATTCGGCCGGATGTTACTGAAGCGCTTTATTCCCGCCACCGCCGCGGAAAACAGCACCCGCTCCCTCGGCAGCCAGATCGCCGTGTCCGCCTCGCTGTGCACGTTCTTCAGATAATAGAGCTCAAAGGTTCTTTCCCCCAAGTTGAGCGTCATCTTCTGGCGATATTCGATATGCGGCGTGATCATCTTGAAGCCCTTGAATGCCTCGCGCATCTCCGGGTATTCCGCCATAAGTTTTTCGTTGCGCTTTGGGTTGTACGCCTTCTTCATGGAATCCGTCGCGCCCTCATGGGCGATGATTATTGCCGGCGGAGAGAAAACAAAATGCCCAGTCGTGTGGTCGCTGTGCGGCTCGGTGTTGATCAGGTAGCGCACCGGCAGCGGCGTTAGTTTTTTGATCGCTTGGCTAAGCGCGATCGAGTCCGGTGGATTGTGGCCGCTGTCGATCATCACCACGCCTTCGGATGTCAGGATAATCGCCGCATTGGAATCCGCCGGCTTCGCCGCACGGACAAAGATCCCTTCCGCGATCTTTTCGAAATGCGGCCCGAGGTCCTGGGCCGCGAGGGTTCGAGCTGTAAGCAGACTGACCAACAGTGCAAGGGCCAACGCCAGCTTCGATTTCATAGCCGCCTCCTTAGGAAGGATCGAATGGCAGCGAAGGTACTAAGAAACCCTTTGGCGTGTCAACTTATTCAGCGCGCTCGCCATGCTCGGCTGGTTTGCGTGAAAGGCGATTGAAAAAGCCTTCTTTTTCAAGCTCCCGCAACAAACTCTGGTCGGTTATGTCTTCCGCGCGCTTTCCTTTGAGGCCGGATTTCGCGCCGAATTCTTCGATCCCGAGGGCAACGTTGTCCAGCTTGGGGAACGGACGCTCTGGAATCGCGCCGTGGACGTAAGTTCTATACATGA
>DASQUN010000738.1:0-6952 GCA_035641275.1 Candidatus Udaeobacter sp.
GGGAGACTCCAGGTCTTTGTAGATCTCTCCAAGAACCCGGGTTTGCGCGCGGGTGAGGGTGAACGGCAGCAACTCTTTCATCGCGGCAATTAAATCTTGGCTTCGTCGAGTTAAGACCAGCGCCGCGCTTCCGCTGTGTGATTTCTTTCTCACGCCCAGGCCGAGTTGGAGATAGAAGAGTTCGTCAAAGAGCACCGAGCGGTGCGCCGGTGAAGAGCCATGGTTCAACGCCGCCACGTCGGCTTGCGCATCGGGCTGATGCAAACGACCCAACGCTTGCCCCAAAGCGAGCAGACCCCGTCGTTTCATCGTCGCCGGCGGCAAATGGCCGGGGAGGAGCCGCCCGTATTCGGCTAAGGCCTGGCCAATCCACTTTCGCATGAGCGTAAGTGAGAGTCCGCCCGGACGGAGATAAACGGGCACAACCTTTGGGAGATCGTGATTATCGTCGTTTTCCAGCACCTCGAATTCGGGATGGACGATTTGACACCGCCCTCCCCCGCCCGGCTCTACTTTACCGTGAACCAACAGACGCTGGCTTTTAGACAGTCCTTCGATGAGGTATGTCGGCGCGCGATACCAGACCAAATTGATCACCCCGCTGTCATCCGCGAGCTGTGCCGACAGCAACTGCGAACGGCGACGCGGAATGTATTTTTTCTGCAAGTGAATCAGAGTTCCGACGAAACTTTCATGAGAGCCCGGAATGGCGTGGCGTATTTTCTTGATCTGCCGCCGGTCTTCATAGCGGAACGGCAGGTGATACAGGAGATCTTCAATGGTTCTTAACCCTAGGCTTTCGAGCTGGGCCGCTCGCGTCGGTCCGACACCCTTGAGAAAACGAAGGGGTGTTTGCAGAACCCGCAAAGATTCTTGGACGGAAAGCGCTGTTGAAGCTTCAGGTTGTGGTTCAGCGTCAGCGTGCCGATTGGAAAGCTGCATGGCGGGCAACTACGGCTGGGGCGGTGCTTCGTAGTCCTGGAGGGCCTGAACATCGAATTCGTGTTGCTTGAGAAATTCGATGCCCTCGGCGGCGGCTTCCGCGCCGGCAATGGTCGTGTAATACGGCACGTGGTAATCCAACGCGCAGCGGCGTAGGTAATAAGAGTCGGCCTGTGAATGGGCATCGGTCGGCGTGTTGATGACCATGGCGATTTCGCCCTTTTTGATAATGTCAGCGATATGCGGCTTGCCCTCTTGGACCTTCTTTACCACTTGTGATGGAATGCCTCGCGCTTGAAAATAGGACGCTGTGCCACGAGTCGCAACGATTTGAAATCCGACCTGATGGAGTTTTTTGGCGACTCGAGTCACGCTCTCTTTGTCTTCGTCGCGCACGCTGATAAAAACTTTGCCCTCGTTGGGCAAGCGCATCCCTCCGCCCAATTGGGCCTTGGCGAACGCCAGCCCGAACGACCTGTCGATCCCCATCACTTCTCCGGTGGACTTCATCTCCGGGCCCAACAACGTGTCAACGCCGGGAAATTTGTTAAAGGGGAATACGGCTTCTTTGACGGAGATATGCTTCGGCAAGGTCTCAGTGACAAGGCCGAGATCCTTCAGCTTTCTTCCAACCATGATTCGCGCCGCTATCTTCGCTAAAGGCACGCCGATCGCCTTGCTGACAAAAGGAACGGTGCGCGAAGCGCGAGGGTTGACCTCAAGCACGTAAACGTCCTTGCCTTGCACGGCGAATTGGACGTTCATCAGACCGCGGACTTGGAGCGCGAATGCCAGGTCGGTGGCGTGCTTTCTGATTTCCTGTTGAATATCGGCGCCTACCGACTTCGGCGGCAAACTGCAAGCGCTGTCTCCGGAGTGAACACCGGCCCGTTCGATATGCTCCATGACGCCGCCGATGACCACGGTATCGCCGTCTGCCAACGCATCAACGTCCAGTTCGATGGCATCGTCAAGGAACTTATCGATCAGCACCGGATGCTCCGGCGACGCCTCGACGGCATGAGTCATATAGTCCTTGAGCGCTTCGCTGTCGTAGACGATCTGCATGGCGCGTCCGCCGAGCACGTAAGAAGGCCGAACCAGGACGGGATAACCAAGGTGCTCCGCGACGTCAAAAGCCGAGTCGTAGGAGCGGGCGATGCCGCTCTCGGGCTGTTTGATGCTGAGACGGTCCAGCAGCTCTTTAAACCGTTCTCGATCCTCGGCGAGATCGATGCTATCGGGCGAAGTCCCGATGATTTTAACGCCCGCCCGTTCCAGCGCAAGCGCGAGCTTGAGCGGCGTCTGCCCGCCAAACTGAACGATGACGCCGTCGGGTTTTTCTCGATCGACGATGTTCATTACCTCTTCCATGGTGAGCGGCTCGAAGTAGAGTTTGTCGGAGGTGTCATAGTCGGTGCTGACGGTTTCCGGATTGCAATTGACCATGAGGGTCTCATAACCCTCTTCTTTAAGAGCGAACGCCGCATGCACGCAGCAGTAGTCGAATTCAATGCCTTGTCCGATGCGGTTGGGCCCGCCGCCGAGAATCATGATTTTCTTCCGTTGCGTCGGTTTGGATTCGTCTTCGCCTTCATAAGTGGAATAAAGATACGGCGTGTAGGCTACGAATTCCGCCCCGCAGGTATCGACAGAGCAGAAGACCGCCTCGATCCCCTTCTGCAGCCGAACAGCCCGCAGTTCGGTTTCGCTGCAGGCAAGAAGTTTCGCCAGGCGCTGATCGGCGAAGCCCATCGCCTTCCATTCGCGCAACAGCGCCGGGTCGATTTCTTTGATCTTTCCTCGAAGCTCTTGAATATTTTTTTCAGTTGAGACGATCTCGCGAATTTTTTCCAAGAACCACGGGTCGATCGCCGAGAGTCGGTAGACCTCCTGAGTGGTCATGCCATAGCGAAAGGCGTCTCCCAAATACCACAGGCGGTGAGCATTGGGATTCTTGAGTTTCTCCCGAAGCACTTCCATCTGCCTTGCTGGGTCGTCTTCAGCCCTGATCCTTTCTTCAAAGCCATAGGAGTTGATTTCCAATGATCGCATCGCTTTCTGAAGCGCTTCTTTGAATGTGCGGCCGATGGCCATTGCCTCGCCGACCGATTTCATTTGCGGGGTCAGTCGATCCTCGGCCTGGGGAAACTTTTCAAAGGTAAAGCGCGGCAGCTTGACCACCACGTAATCGATGGTCGGCTCGAAGCAAGCCGGCGTCTCGCGAGTAATGTCGTTAGGAATCTCATCCAGCGTGTAGCCGACGGCGAGTTTCGCGGCGATCTTCGCGATGGGAAAACCCGTGGCCTTGCTGGCCAAGGCCGAGCTCCGGGAGACGCGCGGGTTCATCTCGATCACCACCATGCGCCCGTCCAGCGGGTTGACGGCAAATTGAATGTTAGAACCGCCGGTGTCGACGCCGATTTCCCGAATGACTCTAAGTGCGGCATCGCGCATGATCTGATATTCCTTGTCAGTTAGCGTCTGTGCCGGAGCCACGGTAACGGAGTCCCCCGTATGGATTCCCATAGGATCGAAGTTTTCGATCGAGCAGATGATGACGACATTATCTTTATGATCGCGCATGACCTCCAGCTCGAATTCCTTCCAACCCAACACAGATTCTTCGATGAGAATTTCGTGAATCGGCGAAATGTCCAGCCCATGTTGCACGACCTCTTTGAAGTCGTTTGGCCCATAGGCAAAATTTCCGCCGCTGCCGCCAAGCGTACGAGACGCTCGAATAATCAACGGAAAGTGAAGCCGCTGTTGGATCCGCATCGCCTCGCGCAGATTGCGCGCATAGCCGCTCCGCGGCAAATCCAATCCGGCGCGCCGCATCGCCTCTTTGAAGAGATCGCGATCCTCAGCTTTCTTGATCGATCCCAGCTTGGCGCCGATCATCTCGACGCCGTAGCGATCGAGAATGCCTCGTTCGGCGAGATCGATAGCCAGGTTGAGCGCCGTCTGGCCGCCGAGCGTCGGCAGGAGGACATCGGGCCGTTCCTTCTTGATGATTTTTTCGACAATCTCGGTGGTAATTGGCTCGATGTAGGTGCGGTCGGCAAAACCCGGATCGGTCATGATGGTCGCGGGATTGGAATTCACCAGGATAACCCGGTAGCCCTCTTCCTTCAGGGCCTTGATTGCCTGTGTGCCGGAATAGTCGAATTCGCATGCTTGACCGATGATGATCGGACCAGAGCCGATAAGCAGAATTGAGTTGATATCAGTGCGCTTCGGCATGCGGGAATCGGTTAACGGCGGTCTTTCGCCATCAGATCGGTGAATCGGCCGAAAAGGTAGCTTGCGTCGTGCGGTCCCGGTGAAGATTCCGGATGGTATTGAACTGAAAAGATAGGCAGCTCGCGGTGCGCTAACCCTTCGACGGTGTTGTCGTTGAGGTTAAGATGCGTAACTTCCACGGCGCCCTTGAGCGAGTCGGCGTCGACGGCGAAACCGTGATTCTGAGAGGTGATCTCCACCTTCCGGGTGGTTAGATCGATGACCGGCTGGTTGGCTCCGTGGTGCCCGAACTTAAGTTTGTAAGTTTTACCGCCCAGAGCGAGCCCCATGATCTGGTGGCCCAAGCAAATACCGAAGACCGGTTTCTTGCCGATGAGCTTTCGGACATTTTCTTTTGCGTAAGGAACCGCGTCGGGATCGCCGGGACCGTTGGAAAGAAAAACACCGTCGGGATTCATTGCCAAGACCTCTTCGGCTGTTGTCCCGGCTGGCACCACCTTTACGCGGCAACCGGACTCGGCGAGATTTCGCAAAATATTGTGTTTGATACCGTAATCGTAGGCCACGACAAAATAGGCCGGCGCAGTGAAGCTAGCGCCTTTGGCGTTTCGGCGCTTCGATGTGAGTTCCCGCCGGGTCTTGTATCCGCCCTTCAGCTCCCACTTGCCTTCATTCCAATCGTAAGCATCCGAACAGGTGACGTTCCGCACCAGGTCTCTTCCGACCAGTCCCGGAGAAGCCTTGGCTTTGGCAGTCGCGACAGCCGGATCGGATTCGATCGTTGTGATGATCCCTTCCTGAGAACCATAATCGCGTAGATGCCGCACCAGAGAGCGTGTGTCGACACCTTCAATGCCCACGATGCCATACGCCCGCATGTATTGATGAAGTGCTTGCGTGGCGCGCCAGTTGCTCGGCGTCGCCGTATAGTCTCTTACGATAAACCCCTTTACGAAAGAGGTTTTAGATTCCATGTCCTCAGGATTCACGCCGACGTTGCCGATTTGCGGATAGGTCATAGCGACCAATTGTCCCTCGTAGGAAGGATCCGTCAAAACCTCCTGGTAACCAGTCATGCTGGTGTTAAAAACCACTTCCCCAATGGCTTCGCCCTCGGCACCGAAGGAAATCCCCTCATAAAAATGCCCGTCAGCCAGCGCCAGTATCGCTTTGTTCTCCGTCACTAGGTCTCCGGTCTTACCCTTCTGCCGGGCCGATAATAGAATAAATTACGACCTTGTCCTTTGCGTCGCTTTCCACCTCGCGGAATTTGACTCGGACTCGCTCACGGTCGGAACTGGGTATGTGTTTGCCGACGTAGTTAGGCTTGACCGGAACCTCGCGATGACCCCGGTCAATCAGCACGGCGAGCCGGACCGACTGCGGTCGGCCGGACCTAAAGATAATGCTCAGGGCACTATTCACCGTCCTGCCCGTGTAGATCACGTCGTCGACCAAGATGACGGTTCGATCCTTCAAGACCATCAGGTCTGCGTCGCTACTTAGGGGGAAGATTCTGCGGATCTCCTCTCCGGAGTTGTAGATCTCGATCTCTCCGACTTCCGGTCTCCGCTTGCACTTCTTTTCGAGCTCCGCTGCTATACGTTGCGCCAGAAACGAGCCTCTCGAGCGGATTCCCAAGATAACGAGGCGATCAAGGTCGCTACAGTCGCGAAATATTTGATCGCTCAACTCCCGAACGGCGGCGGCGATTTCCGTTTCATCCATGAGCGTTCTTTGCGGACTACTCTTGTAAGGCTCATAGCCTAACTCTTCGGCCTCTTTGATGGAATTGAAGATTGCCAGTTCGTTCCTTTTTAACCAATCTTTTACCGTTGCCGCCAAACTGATGTCGTACGGGCAATAGCGCTTGGATTTGACGTGTCCGATCAATTGAACTTTGAAACGGTGGTCGCAGTAACTGCAGCGAAGCAGGAGGGCGCCACCCGGACCACCTGAGAGCACCTCAAACCTTTTTACCGCCGAGCCGGGTTCCGTCTCTGTAATACAGTTGGCGTTCGAACATCGCGGGCCGAACCGCTCGGGACTCACGAACCATAGCGTGCTCTTTTTGGCTGCTTTAACTTTGCTGTGCAGATGAGCAAAGATAAACTTCAGGAGCGCCATTCGTACCGGAACTCCGTAGGCGGCTTGTTTGAAATAGATACCTCGTCGATCTTTGTCGACTTCCGGGGATAGCTCGTCGACGCGCGGCAGCGGATGCATCACGACCGTGTCTTTGAATCGCTGCACCCGGAGAAAATCAGCGCCGATCGTTGGATAACTCGCGCCAGTGGTTCCCTGTTTTATCCGTTCCTTTTGCTTCCGGGTCATATAGAACGCGTCGTAGCGCAGACCTGAGACCATCGTGGTCAGCTGCGACTGAATGGCGGAATCCATTTGTGTAAAAAGGGCCAATTGATGAGGCTGCTTCGGACTGAGATAAAGCGCATCGGTTTCTGTGACCACCGCGCTTAAGTCATCGGATGCGACCGGCATCAGACTGTATTGATATTCCCTTTCGAGCCGTTCGATCACATACTGGGGCAGGTCCATCCCATGGGCCGCTAAGGTAACGACGTTGGCACCAAAACGAGCGAGGGCATAGACCAAATAATGAATCGTTCTGCCGTTCTTGAGATCCCCACAAATGACGACCGTTAGCCCCCTCAGTACGCCCTTTTCCTTTTTTAGAGTATAGAGATCGCAAAGCGTTTGCGTCGGATGTTCGTGGCCACCGTCACCGGCGTTGATCATCGGGACA
>DASQUN010000739.1:0-2531 GCA_035641275.1 Candidatus Udaeobacter sp.
TGAGCGCCGGCCTATGACCGTGGTTGATCGGGAAACTGAACGTCGAATGTCAACCGTAAACAGACTGTTGAAAAACGCTCCGTTCACCCTTCGACTGGCTCAGGACGAACGGAGGAGGTTTTGAAATCGGCAATAAATTCCGTTCGTGCTGAGCTCGTCGAAGCGCGCGAATTGCTTTTTCAACAGCCTGTAAAGATATGACGCCGCCAGCGGGAGGAAAGGCATGAAAGGGCTAAGTTGCTCTAAGCTGTTGGTCGCGATCACAGTCATGATCGTCCTGCCGACAAGTCTTACCTACGGGGCTGAGCCAACCCCCACGGGCCGACAAACCGCGACGGCGACTTTTGCCGGCGGTTGTTTTTGGTGCATGGAGCCGCCGTACGATGAAATTGACGGAGTTGTCTCGACCATCTCGGGCTATATTGGCGGCAGCAAGAAGAACCCGACCTATGAACAGGTGACGACTGGCACGACCGGCCATGCGGAGGCGGTACAGATTGCCTATGACCCGAGCAAGGTCACTTACGAAAAACTTCTCGAAGTCTTCTGGCGCAACATTGATCCGCTCACGCCTAATGCGCAGTTCTGCGATCATGGAAGCCAATATCGGTCCGCGATCTTCTATCATGACGAAACGCAGAAAAAGCTCGCGGAGCAATCGAAGCAGGCAGTTCAACGGCGTTTCAAACAATCCGTCGTAACTGAAATCGTTCGCGCCACGGAATTTTATCCGGCGGAGGACTACCACCAGGACTACTACAAAAAGAATTCGATCCGCTACAAAGTCTACCGTTATGGCTGCGGGCGCGATCAGAGACTCGAAGAGGTTTGGGGACCGGCAAAAAGGTAAGCCGCTCGCGAAGACGCTGGACAAGACGGTTTTTCCCTACACGCTCTCAGCTAATCAGAACATTTTTCTTTTGTTGAACATCCCGGTGGACGAAACAAAACCAACCTGGATGTTTTGGTTGGCAATGCTGTCATCAATCGAATCTCGGTTTCCTGGTTTGTCATAGCGCGGCAGCTGGCATTGGCCTTGCTCCAAAAATCCGCACGCCCGATTGAGGCCATGAGGGAGGTTATCCGCATGCTCTTTGTCGTCACTTACAGGAAAAAACATGCCAGCTCCAAATCGAGGAAAAGTTTCTTTGCCGAACACAACGAGCAGCCGTCAGTCGAGCAGATCCATGCACTAGTGAACAGCATAAGTGCGGGCAATTTTGCAGAAAAAACTATTGCGCTTCAGAAATGCCCGGGATTTGATACCGACGAACTGATCAAAGCGGGCATTACCGTATTTCGCTTTGAACCTGAACCCCAGCTCGCTGGCACTGGCACCGGTCTGGAAGCACCGACTTCTCGATTCTAAATACGTGAGAGATAAAGTATAACCCAGTCGCGAAAGCCGCTCTCTTTCTGCTGTCGAGCGACTCAGGCAGCACCCACCAAATCTTCCGCGCACGATCTATCAATCCGCGCAACGCGACCTTCAAGTTCTGCTTAAACTTCTTCCCGGAAGGCTACTTTAAATGTTTAACTCCCCACTGTTCCATCGCATCTATGATGGGTCTTAAAGCTTTTCCCTTATCCGTTAGGGAGTATTCCACTTTCGGCGGCACTTGCGGATAGACTTTTCTGCTAATTACGCGTTCCTTTTCGAGTTCTCGCAAGTGCTGCACGAGGATCTTCTGAGAAATGCCCTTCAAGCTGCGGTGTAGGTCACCAAAGCGCGTTAGTCCTGAGTAGAGTTCATGCAGAATCATGAGCCTCCAACGTCCACCGATGATCTTCAAAGTGATTTCCGCGGGGCAACTGACGGCTTTTTTGCTTGGCGCCATACTCACTTTATAGTGAGGACGTTACTTCAAAGTGCGTACTTTACAACCCTTCAGCACTGGTTAAAGTATCACTACAACTCGCGCGAGCACAAACCGCTAGCAACAAGCCAGTTGTCAGCAAAGGAGCTAACTATGAAATCATCACAGAGAAGAGTCGAGAAGATTATTGAACCTCAGGCTGTCGTCGAAGGCGCGGGTGTAAGGCTTAGGAGGAGCATTGGAACCCAGACTCTCGAGTACGTCGATCCTTTCTTGCTGCTGGATCATTTTGCGTCGAAGAACCCGGCTGATTATCAAGCTGGATTTCCGCTGCATCCCCATCGAGGGATCGAGACCGTAACCTATTTGCTCGCCGGCACGGTCCGTCACAGGGATACGCTGAGAAACTCCGGAGAGATTGGCCCGGGCGATATTCAATGGATGACCGCCGGGCGCGGCATCATGCACGAGGAAATGCCTCAACTGCGTCCGGAAGGCGTGGCCGGATTTCAATTGTGGGTCAACCTGCCCAAGAAACTGAAGATGGCCGAGCCGCGCTACCAAAATATTAATGCGAACGAAATTCCTGAGATCCGTCGCGAAGGCTCGGCAACGATCCGAGTGATCGCGGGAAGCGTGGACGGCGTCACCGGCCCGGTCAGCGGTATTGCGGCGGATCCAACGTACCTCGATGTTTCTATGACGCCTCACGCG
>DASQUN010000740.1:0-3726 GCA_035641275.1 Candidatus Udaeobacter sp.
CACCCGCCGCGATAACATCCGGTATAAAGTGATTGCCGCAAAAACAAACAGAAGCCAGAACATCAGATTGTCCATGCTGACGGTCCTTGCTTGATAAAAGACATGAAAACCCCAACCGTCTTAAGTTGCGGATGAGGTCCCTGGACTAATCGGTGGCATATTCTCATACTAACGCCATGGCTCTACGCGGCAAGAGGGTGGACCGAAAAGTAGCGCTGCTTGTATCGTGTTCAGACTGGCTGAAAGGAGACCTGTTTTGGCGCATCGAAGAGTTCTGGCATGCGAAAGTAGTGCTCGTAACGATAACTAAACCGTATTTCCGCCTCGCGCGGCTGGACCCTTCCTCGGACAGTTGCCTATTCGAGCCTCTAGAAGCGGACCAGGATTTTAAAGTTACTCGCGTCGGCCTCAGGCAGTTCGAGGGATTAGTGAGCCGGTTTCTGGTGAACGGAACTGCAAGACATCGTGAAGCCGCACGCCCCGATTCGCCCGACTCCGCTCAGCGGAAGCTGGATCTCGGTAAGCGCAGATCCCTCCGAATTGTAGGCTTTGTCTAAAGTCTTACGCGAGCGCTCATTTCACTCAGTCCGACGCTTTGGCCGCAAAAAGTGATTGGACAATTCGGCGTCAAGGAAGAGATGTACCTTTTGGCGAGAACTATTTAACTGCTTAACTGCAGATTTGACACCTTTCGGTTCTCACCATCACTCAGAAACGTTTTGAACGAAGCGAAGCAGTTGAACGTCTTGAGCGAATTGAACCCAGCGAAAGCGATGGAACGGCTGGAACCTCATTCTTTTTGGAGAGCGCAATCTAACTTTGAACACTTGAACCCTTGAACTTTGAACAGGCGTCAGCTGTGATCAAGAAGTTGCCTTGGTCCGACCCGGGAAAGGGAACGCACTATCAGTAAGATCTTAATGACTTGTCTTTGATTGCTTAGCTAAGGAGACATTCGTGCAAACCTTATCAAGGGGAACCTGGTCCGGTGCGGCAGGCTTTATCCTGGCGGCTATGGGATCCGCCGTAGGCCTCGGCAACATATGGCGCTATCCATACATCACCGGGCAGTACGGCGGTGCCGCGTTTATTCTTCTTTACATCGCTTGCGTTTTTGCCGTAGGCATCCCGCTTCTGCTCGCTGAATCTCTCATCGGCAGAAAAACTCAACGCAACCCCGTAGGCGCGTTTAGGGTCCTCCGTCCGGGTTCGGAATGGGTGGTCGCCGGCCGGCTGAGTGTCGTCAGCAGTTTCGTGATCCTATCCTATTACGCCGTCGTGGCCGGCTGGGTTTTGCATTACGTTTATCTCTCACTGATCAAGTCCTTTGCCGGCAAGTCTCCCCAAGAGATCGCGACGCTTTTCACCGGCATGATCGCCAGTCCCTGGCTGCAAATTTTCTGGCTGATGGTATTTATGCTTCTCACTATCCTCATTATCTCGAGGGGTGTATCGAGAGGCATCGAAATCGGCAACAAGATCATGATGCCGTTGCTCTTTGCGCTCCTCGTCGTTCTGCTTCTTTATGCAATTCAGACGGATGGTGCCGGGGCCGGACTCGAGTTTCTACTGCGGCCGCAATGGCAAAAGTTAAGTCCCACAGCCGTTCTCGAAGCGCTCGGGCAGGCGCTTTTCTCTTTGAGTCTGGGAATGGGGGTTATGATTACCTATGGCAGCTATCTGTCGCGCCAATCCAATCTCGTCGGATGCGCATTTTTTGTCGCGATTGGCGACACTCTCGTGGCCATTCTTGCCGGGTTCGTGGTCTTTCCACTGGTCTTTAGCTTCGGTCTTGAGCCTTCGGCCGGACCGGGATTGATTTTTCAAACGCTGCCGATCGCCTTCGCTCAACTTGCAGCCAGTTATTGGGTTTCTCTGGCCTTCTTTGTGCTCCTCGGCTTCGCCGCGCTCACGTCGTCGATTTCGCTTCTTGAGGTGGCGTGTGCCTACTTTGTCGATGAGCAAAGATGGTCACGCAAGAAAGCAAGCTGGACGTTGGGCATTGTGATTTTTTTGTTGGGCATTCCTTCAGCGGTCGGCGATGATTTCCTGGAATTCATGGATAGCCTCGCGACAAATTATCTGCTCCCGATAGGAGCGTTATTGATCGCTCTTTTCACCGGATGGGCCCTGACGCACGACGAGCGAAGAGAAGAATTCAGCGTCGGCGAAAGTTCGGCATTCCGCTTCGCCGGCTGGTCATTTCTGATCCGCTTCGTAAGCCCGGTCGCCCTCGTTCTGATCTTTCTCCACCAACTCCGACTGTTCTAGCCGTGTTTTGCCATAGCGCTTGGTTACCGCCCGTCGATCAAGCCCATATTTACTACGGTTGCGCGAGTTTGCAGAGGCGACGCCGCCTACGCTGCGGGAGGCAGCGGTACTCCTGTTGAACCAGGCTTGATCGAGTGGCAGTTTATAAAATTGGCGTTCTGTGCAACTCGCGCCAGGCAGTCCCTAAACGAGGTCCCTCAATGGCGTCGCCGACACAAATTGAATTTATCAAAGTGCTCGCCTGCATGGCCTGGGCGGACGAGGAGGTGACCGGCGCGGAAATTAATCTGATCGGACGGTTGATGCACGACTTTCACCTGTCGGGCGAAGAGCGGATGCAGGTGGAAATGTATCTGGAAGAAAAGGTCGACTCAGAGGAAGCCAGGCGCATAACTCGACGATTTCTCGCCCGCATCCGCCGCCCGGCACAGCGCCAACAATTAGTCGCCACGGTCGAGACACTGCTCGACAGCGACGAGCGCCGCACGCCCGAGGAGCAGGAATGGCTGCAGGAACTGCACGACGCGATTGCGGAATGCAGCGGAAGCTTTCTCCTCGACGGGTTACGAAGCGTGCTGCGCATCGGTTCGGTCGACGCGGATAGATCGGACTCGGGGCGAGAGATACAATTGCACGACTTTATTCACAATCGGGTCCTGTTCAAGCTGCGCCATAGCGTCGGCGCAAAAATCCTGGAGCGAGAGACAAAGCCGGACAAGCTCAAGGAGCTAACCCTGTGCGCCGCGTTTCTTGCACGGGTCGGTTATGTCGATGAAGATTTTTTGCCGCAAGAGAAAGAGTTCGTACAAGAGCTTCTCCGCGAAGTGTGGGGCATTTCACCTTCGTTAGCGGGAGCGATTTGCACCGTCGCGATGGAAGCGGCAAATCGCGGCTTGGATCTTTTTCGTCTGATTCAGGAGACCAAGGTCACTTTGTCGTTGAACAAGCGCAAGGACTTAATCGAGGCGTTATTCGCCCTGGCGCTGGCGGAAGGAAGGATGACCGGAAAAGAGATCGAAGAGATCCGCAAGGTCGCCTACGGACTCGAGCTCACCCACCGCGAATTCATTAACGCGAAGCTAAAAATCCTCGGGCAGGAGCGGACCGGATAGAGTGGCCGCTACCTAGCTCGGAAAAGCGACTCAAACCGCAACAAGGGTAACGGCAACGAACAATCTCAAAACGGGACCCGAATTGAAATTTTTTCGGATGGCCGATCTCTCTACCGAGGTGGAAGCGGAACGTTCTGGGCCATCTTTTTGTAAAGAGCGACGGTCTCGGGGTCCCGGGGGATCTCTCGGATCGCTGTCTCGACCTCCTCGCCCGTGAGGGGACTTGGATCGCTGCCCATGAGCTTTTTGAATTCCTTGGGGAATCCCGGGTCTTTGAATGTTTTGACCATGGCTTCGCGCAGAGTTTTTACAATCTCGTCCGGGGTTCCCGGTGGCAGTACAT
>DASQUN010000741.1:0-11874 GCA_035641275.1 Candidatus Udaeobacter sp.
GTTCTCTCGCTGCTGCTTCTCGCGTTCGTCGGGATGACGGATACCATCTGGTCTGCAGCTCGTGGAACGATGCTCCAGATGATTACGCCGGAAAGCTTTCGTGGCAGGGTGATGGGAGTTTTCCAGCTGAGCAACCGCGGCCTGCATCCCTTGGGACAGACCCAAACCGGGTTGGTCGTCCCGCTCATCGGGGCGCAACCAGCAACCGTCTTGGGCGGGCTACTGATATCGGCGGCGACCCTGTTGACGGCATGGTGCGTGCCGGCCATCCCAAAGTTCCGCTGGGATGAAATAGAGAATACTGTCGCGGCAGGAAGCATCGCCGAGAGCGAGCGGGTGGTTGGCTAACTAACCGAAGTCACCCATACCGACGCTCGATAGTGGTGGTTTCTGTCCGAGCCGAAACGCGAAGGTGCTTATCCTTCCCGAGGCCACAGCGTGATGCCTTCGGACTTGAGCTCGAGGAAAATCTTTTCGCCGGCGCTAAGACGCTGCGCCGCGGGTGAAACCAAAACTCGGCTTTCCGAGCCGAGCGCCACCGTATATTCATAACGGTCGCCCAGAAACTGGACAAATTGAAGGTCGGCGGGAATCAAATTCTGGCATCCCTCCGGCGCCTTGCCCCACAACGCGACTTTTTCGGGACGAATCGCGACCATGACGGCTTGGCCGACCGCAGGCAACCCATTGCCGGAAGAAGGGAGGTGAGTTCGTTCGATAGCGAGCGGGGCGGCGCCGGCTTGCTGAACTTCCACCGTGATCCGGTGATCGTTGACCTGGACTATCTTTCCGGGCAGCAGGAAGGTCTTGCCTAAAAAATCCCGCACGAACGGAGTGGCCGGCCGAAAGTACACCTCCTCCGGAGTCCCAACCTGTTCCAGTTGTCCCGCTTTCATGATCGCGATCCGATCGGAGAGACTCAGAGCCTCGATTTGGTCATGCGTCACGAATAGAACAGTGATGTGAAGCCGCCGTTGTAGCGATTTCAATTCGCGCCGCATCTCTTCACGTAGTTGAGCGTCGAGATTGCTGAGCGGTTCGTCAAGGAGCAAGACTTTGGGAGAGAAAACCAATGCACGGGCAAGCGCGACCCGTTGCTGTTGCCCGCCGCTGAGCGCAGGCGCTTGGCGCTCCCCCAAGCCCGCGAGACCCACAAGTGCCAAGACCTCCGCGACTTTCTTCTCCGCTTCGGCGCCCTTGATGCCGCGCAACTTGAGCGGATAGACGACATTCTCAAACACCGTCATATGCGGCCACAGGGCATAGGATTGAAATACCATTCCCATGTCCCGTTTCTCGGGCTTGACAAAGAGTCTTTGACTTTGCGAGGCAAGACACTTCTCCCCGAGATAGATCTCTCCGCCGTCCAGCTTTTCCAAGCCACCCACTAATCGCAAAGTCGTGGTTTTGCCGCAACCGCTGGAGCCGAGTAAGGTGAAGAATTCGCCCGGGCGAATATCCAGATTGAGATGATTGACAGCGACTACCGGAGTAAAGATTTTATAGAGGTTTTGAATGCGCAGAAAACTCACGCGCGCTCCCCTTGCGATGGTACCGAAAAGAGTTTTCCGTTCTTCGAGAGAGCACGGCAAATCTTCGGCGACTTTAACATCGTTCCGCTGGGACCAACGGACTCCTCGGCAGTCCAACGATATTCGCGCTTAATCCGCGCGGATGCCTACCCTAAGACCAAATGACCTCGCGACCAGGGCCACGCCCAACGTAAGGGTCATAATAAAGATAACGGTGATGCTTGCGACCTCACGATAGCCTGCCGCTACCTGGTCGAGGGCCAGGAGCGACAGAGTTCTCGTCTCTGACGTCGCCAAAAGGATGATACTCGAGGTGTTTTGAGATGCGAACATGAACTTCAACACAGCGACCAGAACCATCGTCTGCGCCATTAATGGAACGACGATCTGGAAGTAGGTCCGCCAAAAACCGGCCCCCGACATACGAGAGGCCTCTTCAAGCTCCGGGCCGAGTTGGACAAAGTTGGCTTTGAGTATCTGAGTGGCGAGGGTGATTGCACCCAAAACCGAGGCGATGACGAGGAGAAACAACGTACCGTAAAAGGGACGGAAGAACGGCGCGCCCAGAAACATCCACAACAACCCAAGCCCCGCAAGAACCCCGGGAATCGCGGACGGCAGCCAGCAGATGGAATCGAGCAGAGAACGGCCCGGCAGTTTTGTGCGCACCAATATGTAGGCAATCAACGAGAAAAAAAACGCTCCCACCAACGCCGCGCTAACGGCCACGATCAACGTGTTTTGCAGGCCCTGGATAATTCGCGGATCGCTGAGGGCCATCCTCCAGTAATCCAGCGTCCAGGTCTTGGGCAGATTGAAAAACCCAAAACGCGTCATGAAACTCCCCCCCAAGACGCTTAGTACGGGAACCACATCGAGCAGAAAAACGACAAGCCCGACGAACGCTGCCGCCGGATAACGCCAAACGCCGAGATCGATGATCTTCGGCTTGAATTGGCCGGTTAGGGTGGTGAACTGACGACGCGCGATGAGCCTGCGTTGCATGGGGATAAAGGCAACCAGAAAGAGGAGAATGACACTGCCCAACGCCGCTGCCTGGTTGACCAGCGGCGGCTCCTGGCGCGCCAGATCGACGATTTTCGTGGAGTAGACATAAAATCCCCAAGGCACGCCCAAAAGCAGTTCGGTCTCGAAGCTGCTGAAGATCCGAATGACGCTCAACAGAAAGACCACGACGATCACCGGAGTCATGGCCGGCACCGTAATGCGCAGCATCGTGGTCAGCGAATTGGCGCCGGACATGCGGCTTGCCTCTTCCATTGACGCATCCATTCGGCGAAAGGCCGGCGTCATCAGCATCACCTTGGTGGAAATGCCATTGGCCATAAGGTGCGCCCAGATGATTCCCCAGAAAGAGTAGATATCGAAGTTCAAACCGCTTAGAAAAGGCAGTTGGCGAAGCCACGAATTGATCAGCCCGGTGCTCGGGTCGAGGAGTAGCATCCAGCCGAAGGTTGTCGCTAAGTTCGGCAGAATGAACGAAATCCAGAAACCGAACTCAAAGCCATTGGCAAAGGGGATGTTCGTGCGCGCCAGCAGCCAGGAAATAAAGATTCCCATGGGCAGAGCGACGACCTGCAGGGCGACGCCGATCTTGACGCTGTTCCAGAGCGAACGCCAGATCCCCGGCTCATTGAAAGCCGCCTTCCACGCCGCAAGCCCGTAGGCCGGGGGTTCGGCGATGGTCGCGGTATTAAAACTGTTGAGGAGAATCAGGGCCAAGGGATACAGAACATAGAACCCCATCGCGCCGATAAGCAGCGCCATGAGCAAGGTGCCGCCGTCCAGCGGTGGAATCCAGGGGCGGGAAACGGCTCCCGCCCCAACGGTCGCTGTTTTCGCCATGTCTAAAGAACCCTACAAGCCAGCGAGTTTGTAGCGCGTGACATCACAGACTTCAAGAGGAGCCGGTTCGTGTTGGGTGAGCTATTGCGACACAAAAATACCAAACCTCAACTCGCCGCTTTGGCTCGCGACTTTTCGGAACAAAGAGGGTGATAAGAACCCATCTGACAAGTCGCGCCGACTTTTTTCATCGCAGCTTCGAAGTCACGGTGAATCGTCGGGTCTTCGTCCTCGAATTCGATCTGCCCGCCGCCCTGCTTTACGCTGGTGTAAGTCGAACCTTCGCTGTCTTGCACTCTCATGAAGCGGAAGCGCCAGCTACCCCAGCGCAGCGCCAGATACCTTGCCGGTTTCGCCCCGGAGTTGAAATGTTGGTGGAACCACTGGTCAGGCGGCACCACCACACTTCCCGGCTTCCAATCGACCCGCTGCATCTTCTGACCTTCCGGCCACAGGATCGAGTAGCCCTGACCCGTCAGTATGATCACGTGGGCGCCGGGGCCATGGCGGTGGCCCTTTTTGTAGGTGCCGACTGGAAATTCTGAGATATGCGCGGCCATGGTTTGCTTGGCGAGATCGAATTTCATATTGGTGCTGCCTTTGCCGCGCTCGCTGTAATCGGCCAAAGTAATATTATGCGTGTCCGGCACAAAGTTGGTGGTCATGAAGAAGCGGCCGGTGACTTCGCCCTTGCCACTGAAGTAGCCTTCGGTATTCGGATCGAACCGGTCGACAAACGCGTAGTCATTGTCGAAAACGAAATCGACGTTATGGAAGAGATTGATTATGAAGCAGGAATTAGTGACCGCAAAATAACGCGCCGCTTCGCTGCCGCTGGCGTTAAAGTGCTGGTAGTGAGCGTTGAGGGGAATCGCAAAGAGACTTCCCGGCCCCCACTCGAACGTATGCTTTTTCCCGTCCCTCTGCCAGACGGTTGTGGCACCGTAGCCTTTGGTCACATAAACCATCTCTTCATAGAGATGCCTTTGTGGCTTGGTCTTTCCTGCCGGCGGAATTTCGCAGATATACGCATCATTGACCCCACCGGTGCCGTCCAGCACCACAAAGGAACAGGGTACGCCCTTTAAGTCCCACGGCACTAATTCAACGGTATTGACGTCTTCAACAAAGAAGCCGCGGATTACGGGAATCCTTTGCGCGTCCTGCCATTTCCGGTAGGTGTCAATGCGCTCGGGCTTGAGATCTGCGGGCTGCTGTCTAATTTCCGCCATGGTAGGTTCCTCCCAAACACTTCTTGTCAAATTTCCGGCTGCAAAAATGCGAAACACTTTGTAGCAGGCTGCTCAAAAAGCTCTCAGATGCGAGGCGCGCGAAAAATCGACGAGCGGAGGCGTACTTGACCAGTACGTTGGAGCGAGGCGATTGAGCGCAACGACGAAGCATATGAGAGCTTTTTGAGCAGCCTGCTACGCGACCTTTTGCTGCTGGGAGCCATACAGACCGATTCGTTCATTGATCACGTTGAACTCTATAATCCTATTCTTGTCCGGGTCGCGAACGATACCCAACGGCTCGCCGCCCCTTTTGACCAGCTCGATCTGCTCATGAAGCAGCTTGCGGAAAAAAATGATCCCTTCGTCGCCGACCCCGAGATGCTCCTGCGTTCTATCCGTGATCTGCCCTTGCGTCTCCCAGGCCATCGCGTCCTGCACCAACACGTGTTCGAGCCGATACTCGCCTTTTTCATCTCTGATGGGAAAATATTCCCACGGCGCGTCGCCGGCCGCCGGCGACAAATCAGTTTCGGTAGGCGTGAAAAAGACGACGAAAATTTGCGTGTGGGTGTCGTCCACCGGCACGCGGATCTGCAGGTTGTGCCGCAACAAGCCATCGGTTTTTATGGTTCGAAAGACATGTCGCAGGGTGTTTGGAAACACCAGCGGATGTTGGTCGATCTGCGGCTCACCGGGTTTTTTCCCGGGTGTACGGCGTAGTTTCATGATACCGAATTCAAACGGGATGAATTCGTGTTCTTCTTCGTACCGCTCCACCGCGCCGACGAGGTGCGCGGTATCGCCGTGCAGCCAGTAGAGATGCGACGGATCGACCGAGTTTTCCATCGGCTGGACCCAGTTGCAGTTATAAATCTCGTGCTTCTCAATCCATCGTTTGCCGTTCTCCCAGGCCAACACGTCCCAGCGGGGTAATAGGGGCTTCGGCTCCGGACCGAGGTACCCCCACAACAGACCTCCCAGCTTCTCCACAGGGTAGGCCGTGTGCTTGATCTTATCCTTATAGGATCGTTCCTCCGGCTCGGCCGGCTGCTCGAGACATCTTCCATCGCGATCGTATTTCCATCCGTGATAAGGGCAGCGAATGCCTTCTTCATCGACGCGTCCAAAAGCGAGCGAGGCGCTTCGGTGCGGACAATGCTCGCCGACAAGACCGTACCTACCCTGTTTATCCCGGTAGACAACCAGTTCTTCGCCGAGAAGCTTCAGCGGCTTGATCGGTTTCTC
Source organism: Candidatus Udaeobacter sp. (assembly GCA_035641275.1). GTDB lineage: Bacteria > Desulfobacterota > Binatia > UBA9968 > UBA9968 > DASQUN01. The sequence continues at coordinate 5,879 of DASQUN010000741.1, forward strand.
ATCGGTCAGCTCTCCGGCCGCCGCGACCGCGTGCCAGTAGCGGCGCAACAATTCTCCGCCTGGCGTGCCGCGCCCGACTCGAGTTAGCATTTCGTTTTCTTCGCGTGTGAGCATGTTGACCTCCTACTTTTTTTCCACGCCTGCCATGATCTCTTTTGCGAGGTCGAAGATCGGTTTCATATCACCATATTCCGGTTTTACAACATCGAAGTACTTCACTCCCGGCTGCAGCCGGTTGTCCGGCGGGATGTCGTCTTTGGGAATATCGATACGGCGCGAGTTGGCGGGATCGTCCACGTCCCCCAACTTCTGTAACGCCATTTGTCCCTTGCGCGAGAAAAACCAGTTGATAAAAACCTTCGCGGCATTGGGATGCGGCGCCTGGTTCATGTAGCCCATGGAGCCGCCGCCCGCCGAAAAACTCGAGCCTTCTTTCCATCTGTTGGTGTCAAAGTCGTCCACGGGAAGTCCCTGATTCTTGGCCCGCATCGAATCTTTGCAGCCCATACAGATGGCAAACCTTCCCTGCGCCAGCCAGTCGGTCATTTGGCGGAAGTTTTTGGCGTAGGTGATCTCCATGCCGCCAAAAAACTTTTTCAGAAATTCCGGACCGATCTCCGGGCTGTAATAGTAAAATTGCATGGTCGCGCCCAGTCCCGTGTCCCGTGGATCGAGCGAGACAATTTTGCCTTTCCATTTGGGATGAGTAACATCCCAATAGGATTTGAACTCCTTCGGGTCAACCATCTTCGTGTTATACGCGAGCTGCGCGTTGCTCGGACTACCGATGTAGGAAAATATGTACTTGCCCTCCGGATCGGCATAACGATGCTCTTTGCCCCACCACTTTGTCACGTCGGTGACTTCGGGGAGGATCAGAAGAGGTTTGATGGGATCGAGAGCCTTGCCTTTGTAGAGCGTGTTGTAGAGGCTGTTCGTCCCGCCGCTGTAGACGTCGGCGATGAATTTTCCGGCACGCCGCTCGGCCATGATCCGACTGGTCAATTCGTTGCCTCTGCCGGTAACTGACACAACGTTGAGGCCGGGGAAGTCGCGTTTGAAATCCTGTAACAACCCTTCGTATCGATAGATGTAAACGTTGACCTGCCCCTCTTTCTTTGCCGCGGCGAGCGTCTTTTCCCACTCTTGGTTCCAGTCGGATTGGGCTGAACTTTGTCCGGCAAAGACAACAGCACAGATACTTATCACAACTGCGGATAAGAGCCTGGACCGGGTACCTTTCGATCGAAACATCTCCTTGTCTCCCCTTTGCGGTGAACGTTTTGCGCGCGCCAATACACCCGCGAAAATAGTCCTCCACGGAAAAGTCAATGTCAACCGCATGCGCGCAGGCACATTCATAAGCGCCAGTCAGGAAAAATCAGGCCCTTACCGGATCATCCCATACAGCCCGTCGATGAAACCGGAATTGTCGAGCTCCCTTAGATAATGAAGATCCCACAGGGCCATCGGGCTCATCTCTTCCGTCTCGGGACTCTTGAGACAGCAGAGCCTGTAAGCGTTAGCTACGCCTTCAAGATCCGGATAGGGTTTTGGCAACAGTTTGGCGACACTTCGATAGCTCACGTTTTTGGCTTCGGGTATTCTTTGACGCAAGCCTTCGAGAATCTTTTCCGTTTCTCCCCGGTGCGTGCGGGCGTAGTGAATGCCCAGCACCTGAGCTTTTACCAGTCGCTCTCCCAAACGGTCCTTCTTCTGAAGCGTCGTCAGACTGGAGGTCAGCGTCGGCCCATTGATCATGGGAAGTCGATCGAGGGGCAGTACGTCCAAGCCGGCTGCCTCGAATTTATCCGTATTGCCGGTGACGAATATCGCGTCCACCCGGCCGGATTTCAGCACCTCAAGCTGCATCGCATGAAACTCGTTATTGGACTCGGTCAGCTCGACCCATTCGACCTCATCGAGGCGCAACCCGCCGCGCAGGACATACAGCATGTGGTTGCCGCGCGGGTGATGGTAGCCGCCGATGGAATCCACGAGAGTGGTATCGCCGATCCGTTTGCCGCGAAGCTCCGACACCGATTTGATCGGAAAACGCGCGACGAGTTTGTCGTTGACGCTGTTCGACGGAGAGGACAGGCTCACGATCGGCCTGCCGCGACGAACCAACAGATACGGCGAGATATGATTGCCGGAGACAAAATCGACGCTGCCGTCGAAGAGCGCTTTCTCCGCGGCCGACGAGCTGTCGCAGAACTCGAAGGTGACCCTTAATCCGACTTGCTCCCAGATGCCCGCCTTGTCCATCACTTCCCAAATGGGCAGGTGAGAATGGGATCGGAAAAATCCGCGAATTTCCATCTGTGTGTAATCTGACATTTTGTCTCTCCTCCGATTGTAGGGGCGACCGGCCGGTCGCCCCTAACCTTCGCCCTTTGCGTTCTTTAGCAAGGGCACGGCATGCCGTGCCCCTACATCTTCGTGACCTTCGTGCTCTTCGTGGTCGACTCTTACTCCTATTTCAAAATTTCGTGCAGCAACTTCTGCACGGGGTCAGGATCGAGAAAACCAACCACGGCATAACTTCGACCTTCGACGCGGCGACCATCGGGCAAAACATCTTCCTTAGGGATATCGATCCGCATTGAATCGGAAGGTTCAACTTCCTTCTGGTTCATCACGTTCTGCCAAACCGTTTGACCCTGGCGCGAGAGGTACCAATTGATGAATACCTTAGCCGCATTCGGGTGCGGCGCACGATTGATCAGCACAAGCACGCTGCTTCCTCCGCCACCGATCGAGCCACCTTCTTTGAGTTGGTCGGGCGCAATCTCATCGACCGGAAGTCCCTGCTTGTTCGCTTTGTCGATATCTCGACAGAGGAGGCAAAGCGGATATTTGCCGGTCGCCAGCCAGTTTGTCCCTTGGCGCCGGTCGCGAAACAGAGTGATGTCCGTCTCCATGTAGAGGCGCCGCACAAAATCGGGCCCTAGATCCGCTTTATGAAACAGAATGAGCACCGGCGTCGGTGGCGCCGAGCTCCGGGGATCCATCCCCAAAAGCTGGCCTCTCAACTTCGGCGTCAGCAGATCCCAATAGGATTTGATATCGTTCACAGTCATTAGCTTCGTATTGTAAGAAAGGCCGGTGCCGTTGATGGTTCCTTCAAACATGAAGAGGTACTGACTTTCCGGGTCCGCGTACCAATGCTTGCCGCCATACCACTTTGACACATCCGTCACTTCGGGAAGGATCAACACCGGCGTGATTGGATCGAGCGCTTTAGCGAGATAAAGCATGCGCGGGCCGTTCGGTCCGCTGGCCATAACGTCAACGAGATATTTGTCGGCACGCCTTTCCGCGACGATGCGGGCCATCAAGTCCGGGGCGCGTCCCGCCGCCGATGTAATCTTTATGAAAGGAAATTCTTTGTTGAACGAAGCCAGAATGTCGGGATGGGTGATTTCCTGGCCGCCGTAGAGCGCTAGCTGTCCTTCTTTCCTTGCCGCTTCGATCGTCCTCTGCCACTCTTCTTGTTTCCCTTTCGACGGCTCGGCGGCTGATACAACCCCGACAAACAAGGTGACAGCCATCACGGCCGTCATTGCCGCGCACGCGGGAATCCAAATTTTACCAACGCTTCTGGATTCCGGCTCTCGCGAGCTGCCACCCCCTCGGCCGGAATGACGCTCAGGATTAGCCACGAATTTAAGAGGCACGATTCTTATCGTTTTCCCTGAGCCAAAGTTTCTTTGACGAATTTCCGAATGGACTCCATATCCATCCACTCGGCGCGATCTACAAAGGGATACCGGCTCTCGTCGCCTTGAGGCCGGCGATTGCCCCTCGGTACCTTGTCCTTAGGGATGTCGATGCGCAGCGAGTCCGGGCCATCATTGCCCTGGGTGAAAATTCTTTGATAAGCGATCTGCCCGTCCCGCGAGAGCAACCAGTTGAGCGCAATCTTGGCCGCGTTGAGGTGCGGCGCTTTGTTGATCAGCGCCACGCCGCCGGAACCTGCAGTAATGTACGCGCCCTCTTTTAAATGTTCGGGTGCGAACCAACTCACTGGCAACCCCTGGAGCTGCATCAGGTCGAGATCCATGCGCGAGATCGGCCCGAAAACCGATAGCGCAAACTTTCCGCCGGCCAGCCAGTCTCCCATTTGGCGCGTATCGCTGCTGATGACGATGTCCGTCTCGGTGAGAATCCGCTTGATAAATTCGGGTCCGAGACTCTTCTGATGATAGAAAAACCGCATCGCGTCACCCGCGCCGCCTAGGGTCGGATCATAAGCGACGATCTTGCCCTTCCACTTGGGATTGAGCAGATCCCAGTAAGACTTGATTTCGGCGGGATTAACCAGCTTGGTATTGTACCCGACGACGATCCGGGTTTCGCCGTTGATATTGAGCAGGTACTGCTTCTCCGGATCAAGATAATGATGTTTTCCCTGCCACCATTTCGAAGTATCGGTGACCTCCGGAAGTACCAGCAAAGGCGGAATCGGATCGAGGGCTTTGGCCTTGTAAAAAACATTGTAGCCGGTCGTCATGCCGTTGAGATAAAGATCGCCCAGGTACTTCTCAGCGCGCCGCTCCGACATCAAGCGCTTGGCCACATCGGCGCCGCGACCGAAGACGCCGGTGACTTTGATCTCGGGGTACTTCTTGTGAAATTCTGCGTACAGCATTTCATAATCGGCGCTTCCATAGATGACGAGTTGCCCCTCTTTTTTGGCAGCTTCCAGAGTCTTTTCCCAGTCGGCTTTCCAGGAGTCCGCTTGCGCGGCCCAAGCCAAAGAGCCTCCTAAGGAAAATAGCATCGCCATGGCGAAGAAAACCTGCCGTGTGAGTTCCATATTGATCATCCTATTTCTTGCCGGCCTGCTGTGCTTCTTTGATCACCCTTGTTACGGCACCCATATCTAACCATTCCGGTCTTCCCGAGTAAATATATTTGACGCCTGTGACCCGACGATAGCCGGGGGGAATGACGTCCATTGAAATGTCCTCACGCATCGATTGCCGTACATCATGAAGCTGGGCGTAAACTTTTTGATACGTGTCCTGCCCTTCGCGGGACAGCAGCCAGTTAATAGCGACTTTAGCGGCGTTAGGATGCGGGGCGTTTTTGAACAAGTTGACGCCTCCCTGGCTTGGACCGACAAATGCGCCCTCCTTAAACCCGCTGGGGTCGAAAAATTTTACCGGAAGTCCCTGTTTCGCCGCGTCTTCGATATCGGTCACAAAAAAGGCGATGTGAAATTTCCCGGCGGCGAGCCAGTCAATCATCTGCCGTTCGTCGCGCGAGTAGGTGAGATCCATCTCGCCGAAAAATCGTTTAACGAACTCGGGTCCGAGGTCGGGATGGTTGTAGAGAAACCGCAGCGAGTGAGCCACGGTGCTCACACGGCTGACATCGTACGTGACGATCTTTCCCTTCCACTTCGGATCGAGGAAATCCCAATATGACTTGATTTCCTTCGGATTGACCAGCTTGGTGTTGTAAGCGTTCTCGCCGCCGTGCACGTTTCCCTGAAAGACAAAGATATATTTCCCCTCAGGATCGGCATAGTGGTGCTTACCTCCCCACCACTTCGACTCATCGATAACTTCAGGGAGGATAAGTTGCGGCCGGATCGGTTCGAGAATGTTGGCCTTGAAAAAAACTTGAATCGGCGTCACCACCCCGTTAATGAACAGGTCGACCAGATATTGGCCGGCCCGACGCTCGGTCATGACCGCCTGCCCGTGCTCGCTGCCACGGCGGGTAGTATTGGATTTGACCTTGATCTCCGGATATTTCTTTTGGAAAACCTCAAAAACTTTTTCGTAGCCCTGGCTGCCGTAGAATGAAACTTCTCCTTCTTTTTTGGCCGCCGCCAGAGTTTGCTCCCACTCTGCCTTCCATGAATCAGCCGCAGCGGCAAATATCAGCGGCGTGTTGAGAAGACAAAACACGACCACGAACCCAAAAAGTCTATTTAGCCTGCTATCCATCAAGCGTCACTCCAATAGTTAATTTCCTCCTCT
>DASQUN010000742.1:0-19309 GCA_035641275.1 Candidatus Udaeobacter sp.
TAGACGCTGGTTTTGACAGCGGACGATTGCCCTTTGAGTGTGCTCTCAGCAACTTCAGCCAGCAGCTGATCCTGTTCATGGTCCAAGGCAAAAACCCGGAACTGGACGACTTTGGAGGGGATAAATTCGAAAAGTTCAGCGAGGGACTCTTTGGTAATCTCGCCCGTTGAGGGATCGAAGATGTGGATCTGTTTTTTCCCCATGGCAAAAGGATTTTCCGGTCTGGGGTCTTGAGTCGCCATGTCCACGCGGAACACCATATCACGCTTGGCGTCCGGCAGCGCGGAGCGGATTCGGTTCTCCCAATCGGTGTCCTGGATCAGAGCCATGCCGTAGCGCAGCTCGTTCAGTGACAGGGTCCGGTCGTAGGCCATCTTCCATTTAACTTCGCGGTGGAGAACGGTTTCCCAGTCTTTGGCAAGAGCTTCGAGTTCACCCCTTTTACGGCGCCAGCGGCCGACCTCCTCGAGTAGCGACCAATCCGTCAGATAAAGATATTCATCCATATGTTCCAGCGGGTTGCCGGGAAAGAGGAACCGCATGGTTTCGGGGAAGATCTCCCTCAAGTGAAGATCGATGGCACGGGTGGTGCGGTGATAGTAGACATTAGTATACAGATAGAGGCGGGCGTTCAGAAACATGGTCAGCGCACTGTTGCCTGCTTTGTGCAGGGTTAACCCTTTGGGTGAGAAAAAAGTGTAGTGGATCAAACGTTCTCGATCCACGGGGCCTATAGCTACCCCGCACATGTAAGAATCCCGCGAGACATAATCCAGATTATCGAAGGTGAAGATCCCGCCGGTTAGCGGTTGCAACAGCCTCACCCATTTGGGCTTGCTTTGATCTTCCTTGCCGTTCTTTTTGATAGGAAAGGCAACGTCCTCGGGCCGGAGCTCTTCGCCAGAAGCGAATGGTCCGCTCGGGCTACGACGCAGTTGGCCAATGATGTCGCCGAGATGTTTTTGAATAATCGTCTGTCCGAGATCTTCGTGGGTCAGATCGTAATCGTGGAGGAAGTTATCATCGAAGAAGTGGCCGAACGGACCGTGTCCAACATCGTGAAGCAGCCCGGTGACACGCATGTACTCCTCAACGTAAGGCGCGGAGGGGCATTCATCGCCAAGAGTTTTTCGTAATGACGGATAAAGATGTTTGGCGAACTCGCCTGCCAGGTGCATCGCGCCCAATGAATGCTGGAACCGGCTGTGCTCCGCAGCAGGATAGACCCAGCGCGCGCTTTGCAGCTGATAGATATAGCGGAGCCTTTGCACCCACGGCGAGTCGATCAGTGCCTTCTCCGTAACTTCGCCTTTCTTCTCGGGAACCGTGAATTGGATATAGCGATGGATAGGATCTGCGATCAGCGCCGTTCCTTCGTATTCGCTACCAATGAGCTCTGCCATCGCGCCTTCCACTAAACCTCTAAAATCAATTGGGCAGTCCACTGATTTCCGGTTTTTGCCATTCGGCTCTGATGATACGCAACCGCGCCGATTTCCTTCTTGATCTCGTGACGGTCCGGGTCGATCTTTTCACCGCAAACGTCCGCCTTAACCAGTGTATCCTTAACCTCATGGATCTGAAATTCCTTAAGCAAGTATCCGCTTCCCTGATAGAGATAGAGCAGTTCCCGCATCCAATTGACCATTAGATCATCCCGGTCCACGCCCTCCACTTCGAGAGGCAATCGCTCTTTAATTTCGATCTTCTCGACATCGGTCATGACGTCGAAGAGAGCGTATGCCGAGTTCGCAAAAAGATCGGCTTGGGAACTGCCCACGACCTTTACCGCTAATTCGGATTGTCGGGTTGTCAAACGATATTTCTTCTCACTCTCCATGGTTCAATAGCCTGTAAAGTCGACTCCGGCTCCTTGTCCTCTTCTGCATTCGAACCAAGTATCGAGCGACGGCCGTTAACGTCATCATCCAATCGTTGCCGGACTTCAGCGCGCGCATGGCATTAATACAGATAAGATCTATTGGCTGGTTCAACCTGAGATATCGGAGAGGTAATGCATTCTCTTTAGGGGTTTATGATGAATGCCCATTCTGTATTGCCCGTGTGGAGTCGAAAAATAGTCTACCTTATAGTGCGTTGTGGGTGAGCGGGTTCCCGGACCTATCTGTCGCAGTCAAACTGCATTTTACGGTTCTTATACTCGGTTTATGAGGCTCGCCGCAAATCCTGCACCAAAGCCGTTATCAATATTGACTACCGTCACCCCGGCCGCGCATGAATTGAGCATTCCCAACAACGCCGCGATTCCGTTGAAGCTTGCCCCATACCCGACGCTCGTGGGCACCGCGATCACGGGCTTGCCGATCAAACCGGCGACGACGCTCGGCAATGCCCCTTCCATACCGGCAACGACCACCAGGACAGAGGCGGAATCTAACCGCAGCCGGTTCTCCAACAGTCGGTGAATACCTGCGACGCCGACGTCAAACAATTTTTCCACCCGATTGCCCATCATCAATGCGGTCAGTGCGGCCTCTTCGGCCACTGGAATATCCGAAGTCCCGGCGCAAACCACCAGCACCGTACCCTTGCGTGTGATTTTGATCGGGTTTCCGATCCAGGTCGCCGCCCGGGCCTTGACGTGGTACTTGAGATCGGGCACGAGCCTTCTCAACGTTGCCATTTTGTCGGCCGAAAGGCGGGTCACTAAAACATTGGCTCTGCGCCGGCGCATGGCGCGCACGATCGCCGCGACCTCTTTGGGCTCTTTGCCTTGGCCCATGATGACTTCGGGAAATCCTTGACGCAGAGCACGATGATGGTCGAGCTTAGCGAAGCCAAGATCCTCGAACGGAAGGTGGCGCAGCCGCGCCACAGCTTGCGAAACGCTGACCGTTCCGCGGTGCACCTTTTCTAATAGCTCTAAAAGGCGCTCAGAGTCCATCTAGTCGCTCTGTGTTAGTGTTCAATACCGTCCATCGAACGTTTAGTCAGATCACAATTTCGGTAATAGACTAGCGAAGCTTCGCCTCAAACCGACAAGTAAAAGAAACGGCCAGGAGAGGCCGAAACCTTCTCCCAGGCGTTGTTGGGTAGTACATCTTCCGCAACCACCACGTTTCGGAGGAGACCATGCCCAACGTTGCCGAGCTTATCAGAGAGCACGTGACCCTGGAAATGGAGTGTGTGGATCGACTTTATCTCAACGGCTATATCCCGACTCTTCAGGATTCGGGGAAACTGGTTTACTTTCTCACTAAGCATCGGGGTCATCGCATCCCTTCACCCAAGTTGCTCGGTGACATCACCAAGAGTTTGCATGACAAGGTAAAACGCTTTGCCAGAGAAGTGGGCATCCCGATGATTGAGCTTACTAAGGGAGAGAGGAAGGACGATATCGATAAGTGCTATCATGCCCGTTTCAGAAAGCCGTATGGAGTGCTCTTCGTCGGTGTGGCACAAGAGAAAGCCGGGGCTTTCAAGGCCAGAGCGATCAAGCGGGGCAAGCATGTTCATTTTCACTACAGCCGCCAAAGTGTGTCACCCATTATTACTTCTATCTGTTGGACCCCGAGTGGGGACCTGCTTTTATCTCAATGGCCACGACTGGTTAAAGCGCCAGCTCAAAAAAGAAAAGATTGCTTTTGAAGCTCTCGACAATGGGATCTTGTCTTGTAAAAACCCCAAGCTTCTCAAAGCTCTTTGTGAGCAGCTTAAAGCCGCAGACATCCAAAGCTTTTTTGACCGGTGGTTAAAAGTTCTCCCCATGCCTCTGACTCGTCAAGAACTCCTATCAAGCTTTCGCCCCCGGCTGTCGATCCTGCAGATGGAGGTCAGTCTCACCCAAGTCTTTGATCGGACTCTTCGGCTAAGATGAGCTACGATCTTCGTCGCTTCAGTCTCAAAGGAGCGCTGAAGAAACTTCCAAGGCAGAACCGCTACATGCTGACTCCCCAGGGGCGTCGATGGGCGCTTTTCTTCACTAAGAGCTACGCCCGAATCTTGCGTCCGGCTTTTCGGATGCTGCAGCCTGTGGCCGTCAACACTCATCAAACACCCCTGACTAAAATCTTTAATGACCTCGACACGGCAGTGGACCATCTGGTGCAATCGGCCGAGCTCGCTGCGTGAATTATTTCTTGACTCATTTGTAAAGATTGTGCTCAAACAAGACAGCTAGTGCTTGAAATGGTCGTGGCCGTGCGCGTGCGTAGACATTCGGTTGCCTTGGCCGTCTACTACGGTAATTCCCTCGCAAGCGGAAACGCAGGTCCCAATACGGCTCATGGCCACCTTCGCACGCTTCTGCAATTTCTGAATGCGAGGCCGCGCGCGAGGTCGAGCGCAAAAGAGGAGTTCGTAGTCTTCGCCGCCAAATAGGGCATAACGTGTCCCTTCTCTGCCGGCCAGAGTACGGTAAGCAGGTGAGAGCGGAATTTTCTCTTTCCAGATAACGGCGCCGACGCCGCTGGATTGGCAGAGATGGCCGAGATCCTGAAGCAGACCGTCGCTGACGTCGATCATTGCCGTCGCCAATCTATCACGCGCCAGGAGAGCTCCCGCGGTCAGCCTAGGGGTGGGTTGATGATGTCGAACGAATAGATAGGCAGCGGCCCGCCGTTTCGCTTGAGACGAGCTGTTTTTGAGTAACTTCAGGGCTAAAGCCGAATCTCCGAGGGTTCCGGTAACATAAATATCATCCCCAATTTTAGCCCCCGCGCGCGTGACGGGGCGATAGGGCGCATGACCAATTAGACAGGCTGAAATAAGCAGCGAGTTGGCGACATTCGTGTCTCCTCCCACCAACGCAACACCGTTCTGCGCGGCCAGGAAACGAATCCCACGGTAGAACTCGTCGATGTCTTCGCTACGATATTTTGCCGGAATTCCAAGCGAGACAATCAGATAGGCGGGCATGCCGCCCATCGCGGCGATGTCACTCAAATTGACCGCAAGCGTCTTATAGCCAAGGGCGAACAGAGAAGTCCACTTGAGGTTGAAATGGATGCCTTCGATCAAGATATCCGACGTAATTAACGCAGAGCCGAATTTGCTTGCAACCCATGCGGCATCATCGCCAATGCCAAGCCGGACACCGTGACCCGAGGGTGTAGTGCGACGAATTCTTTCGATCAGGCCGAATTCTCCTAGCCGACTGAGTTTCATCGAATACTGGGCGGCTGTGCTAGTTTTGGCAAGTCAAGCGGCGAACCTTCATTGCCATTCGCCTGGCGTTAGTTCTTACGACATATGAGACAAGAATTATCTCCGCGATCAACTACGGTCGCAACGGAACGGGTCTAGCCCCGTTTTTCCGGAAAGGTTTTTCGCGCTTCAGAGACTTAGACTGTCCCTTCTTCAGCTTGGGTTTCGTCTTCGCCAGCGAACTCCGAGTAGTTTTGGTATCGCCAGTTTGCCTGTTAAGTAGTGCGACTTTCAGGACGTCCGACATGTTTTTTGCGATTACCCACCGCAGTTTGCGGCGCAGGGGCTTTGGGATTTCATCCAAGTCTTTTTGGTTTCGATCGGGTACGATGATCGTCTTGATCCCGGCTCGAAAGGCCGCCAACGATTTTTCCTTCAATCCGCCAATCGCTAGCACTCGACCGCGTAAGGTAATCTCGCCAGTCATCGCGACATCCCGACTAACGGGCCGCTTGGTCAGCGCTGAAATAAGCGCGGTAGCCATAGTTATCCCCGCAGACGGTCCGTCTTTGGGAATCGCACCCGCAGGCACATGGATGTGAATGTCCAGCTTCTGGTAGAAGTCCTCCTCGATGCCCAACTTCCTGGCATGAGCGCGGGCATAACTCACCGCCGCCTGTGCAGACTCTTTCATTACGTCACCGAGTTGGCCGGTCAGGGTTAAGTTCCCGCGTCCCTTCGACAGCGAGGCTTCGACATAAAGGACCTCGCCGCCCGTACTGGTCCAGGCCAGCCCGGTGGCGACGCCTACTTCGTGATGTTCTTGTTCCGCTTCTGGTATAAACTTCGGTGCGCCAAGAGATGAGTGTATGTTCGCCCGGGTGATTCGCGTGAGATCCTTTTTGCCCTCGGCAACCTTTCGCGCGACTTTTCGGCAGATGGACGCAATCTCCCGTTCCAGATTACGCAGGCCTGCCTCCTTGGTATATTCGGCAACGATGCGCAGCACCGCGTCGTCGGAGATCTCTAACTGTTTCGTGGAAATCCCATTGTCTTCAAGCTGCCGCGGAATCAGGTATTTGCGGGCGATCTCCAGTTTCTCTTCATTCGTATAGCCGGAGAGTTGAATGACTTCCATCCGGTCCGCAAGCGCCGCAGGCACGGGATCCAAAAGATTGGCCGTGCAGATGAAGAGGACATTCGAGAGATCAAACGGCAGGTTCAAATAGTGATCGCTGAACGCGTGGTTTTGCTCCGGATCCAATACTTCGAGGAGCGCCGCCGACGGATCACCGCGAAAATCGGCGCCGACTTTGTCGATCTCGTCCAGCATGAACACAGGGTTGTTCGAGCTGGCCTGCTTGATTCCCTGGATGATCCGGCCCGGCAGCGCGCCCACATAGGTTCGTCGGTGGCCCCGGATTTCCGCTTCATCGCGGACGCCGCCAAGGGAGATTCGCACAAAGTTTCTTCCCAACGACCGTGCAATGGATCGCCCTAACGAGGTCTTACCGACTCCCGGAGGGCCGACAAAACAAAGAATCGGTCCTTTGATTTTGCGCCGGAGCTTGTTGACGGCGAGGTATTCAAGAATTCGCTCTTTGATTTTCTCTAGATTGTAGTGGTCTTCGTCCAAAACCTCTTTGGCTTTCTTGATATTCAGGTTATCTTTGGTTTTCTTGCTCCATGGCAGGTCCACAAGCCAATCCAGGTAGGTACGAACCAGAGACGCCTCCGATGACTCAGGATGCATCTGTTCTAGCCGTCGAAGCTGCTTGTCGGCCTCGCGCTTCACCTCGCTTGGCATCTTCGCTCTTTCAATCTGTTTTTTGAGCTCACTTAATTCTTCTGCCCGTTCATCTCCTTCGCCCAATTCTTGCTGAATCTGCTTTAGCTGCTCACGCAGGAAGTAATCCCGCTGGGTTTTGCTCATCTCCTCTTTCGCCTGGTTCTGAATGCGCGCCTGCATCGTCGACAATTCCAGCTCACGGGTCAGCAACTCGTTCACCTTTTTTAATCGATCAATAGGATCAAAGATTTCGAGAATGGCTTGGCTTTCTTCGATCTTAAGCCGTAGGTTCGAAGCCACCAAATCCGCCAAAACTCCGGGATCGCTAATGTTGTCGGTGACCATGACGATTTCCGGCGGCAGATTCTTGAGATTCAAGATCTGTTCGATCTTCTCTTTAGCCGTGCGCATGAGGGCTTCGACCTCAATGGGTACTTCGGACAAGGTGGGCTCGATCACCTTGCGGATCTTGACTTCAAAGAACGGCCGCTCGCGGAGGTAGGTATCAACCTCTCCTTTAGAAAGACCCTGAACAAGGATCTTGACTCGACCATCGGCCAGTTTCAGCATGCGCATGATCGACGCGATGGTGCCAACTCGATGAATATCGGACGAATTCGGATTCTCTTCGGCGGAATTTTTTTGCGAAACGAGAAAAATCAAACGGTCTCGGGAAAGGGATTCCTCCACGGCGCGAATCGATACATCGCGGCCTACGAAGAGAGGTAACATCATATAGGGGTAAATGACGATATCGCGAATCGGTAAAAGCGGGAGGACGTCAGGAATCTCAACTTGGGAGCCTTTACTACTCTCTGAACTTTCAATTTTCCATTCAGCTTCGCTCATAATATTTGTATGCCTCGGGGGTCAGCTTAATCACAGTAGGAACTGAGGTCAACAAGAATCTGGCACTCACTCGTGCCAAGTTGGCGCAAACTTCAACAATGAGGGAAAGAGCCTTTGACGATCCTACTAGGAGAACTTACCCAAATAGCTCTTTCATCTTATCGAAAAAGCCTTTGGTGAGCGGATTCACATCCTCTCCGGCTACCGCTGCAAACTCCTTCAAAAGTTCCTTTTGCCGAGATGTCAGACGGGTAGGTGTTTCCACCGTGACGTGGACGTGTTGATCCCCCTGCTGATATCCCTGAACGTCCTTGATACCTTTGCCCTTCATCCGAAAGACTTTGCCTGTCTGTGTACCCGGTGGAATCTTCATCTTTACCTTGCCGTCCAGAGTCGGCACATCGATTTCGGCGCCCAAGGCGGCTTGCACAAAGCTGATAGGAACCTCACAGATGATGTCCAGATTGTCACGGACAAATATGGGGTGGGGTTCCACTTGGATGACAACGTAGAGGTCGCCCGGCGCTCCGCTTGCCGGACCGGTTTCGCCTTCACCTCGCAATTTCAGTCGAGAACCTGTGTCCACACCCGCTGGAATTTTGACACTGAGAGTGTGGAGCTTGCGCACTCGTCCTGCGCCGCCACAGGCGGTACACGGATCCTTAATAATGTTTCTTTGGCCATGGCATTGGTTGCAGGTGCGGGAAACACTAAAAAATCCCTGCTGGAAACTGACTTGTCCCCTGCCGCGGCAGGTTGGGCACGTTTGTGGCGCCGTACCAGGTTTAGCACCGTTTCCGCGACAGGTTTCGCAAGGTCCGTGTCTGGGAATTTTGATCTTTTTCTCAGTACCAGCAACTGCTTCTTCAAATGATAGCGCTAAGTTGTAACGGAGATCCTCTCCTCTACCGCGGCCGCGCCGTCGGCCGGTGGCACCACCAAAGAATTCGCCGAAGATATCGCCGAAAATATCTTCGAAGCCCGCTGTGAAGTCGAACCCCCCTGCGAAAGGCCCACCATCCCCGAAGGCTGCATGGCCAAACTGATCATACTGCGCCCGCTTCTGGGGATCTGAAAGAACTTGGTAGGCCTCGGAAACCTCTTTGAACCTTTCCTCGGCTTGTTTGTCACCGGGATTGCGGTCCGGATGGTACTGCAAGGCGAGCTTCCGATAGGCTTTCTTGACCTCTTCGTCGCTGACGCTCCGGCTAATACCGAGCAGTTGGTAATAGTCTTTCTTGTCGTTCAAGCCAAAACCTCTGCGACTGCATCATAGCGCATTGGATAAACAAGAAAGCCCCTCTCCACAACGGTTAGTGGGAGCAGGGGCCTTCCCGGGGTACGACTTATGGGGTTTTGCCCCGTCGCTAATCCTTGACCTCCTCGAAATCCGCGTCGACGACATCATCTCTTTTCTTCTTTTCCCCGGCGCCAGGTTGACCATCTGGTTGCCCTGACGATTGCTGTTCGGTTCCCTGCTGCTGTTGAGAGGCCTTGGCGTACATCGCTTCCGCAAGTTTATGCGAAGACTGGCTTAGTTGCTCGGCAGCAGCGCGCATGGCTTGGGCATCTTGACTCTCCAACGCTTCTTTAGCCTTCTTTAGCGCCGCGTCAATATTGTCCTTAACGGTCGCGTCTATATCACTGCCATACTCTTTGAGGGACTTTTCCGTTGAGTATATTAAGGAATCCAGTTGATTGCGGGCTTCCACGGTTTCCTTGCGCTTTCTATCTTCGGCAGCATGGGATTCCGCGTCTTTGACCATCTGCTTGATTTCGTCTTCGCTCAGTCCGCTGGAGGCCGTAATCTTGATCGATTGCTCCTTGCCGGTGCCGAGATCTTTAGCCGCTACATGAACGATACCGTTAGCATCGATATCGAAGGTGACTTCGATTTGCGGCACGCCGCGTGGGGCGGTTGGAATGCCGACGAGGTCGAATTGCCCAAGCAGTTTGTTATCAGCTGCCATCTCTCGCTCGCCTTGGAACACACGGATCGACACGGCGGTCTGGTTGTCTTGGGCCGTAGAAAATACCTGGCTCTTTTTAGTTGGTATTGTTGTATTGCGTTCGATGAGCTTGGTAAACACGCCACCCAAGGTCTCGATACCAAGAGAAAGCGGCGTAACGTCCAGAAGCAACACGTCCTTCACTTCACCTTTGAGAACCGCGCCCTGGATAGCGGCGCCAACGGCGACGACCTCATCGGGATTGACCCCCTTATGAGGATCTTTGCCGAAGATCTTTTTCACCCGTTCCTGAACGGCGGGCATGCGGGTCATGCCGCCGACCAAGATAACTTCATGAATATCGCTCGGAGATAAACCGGCATCCTTCAGTGCTTGTCGACAGGGTCCCTCTGTGCGATCGATCAAATCGGCGCAGAGAGCCTCCAATTTAGATCGAGTCAACTTCATATTGAGATGTTTGGGTCCCTGTTGGTCTGCGGTAATGAACGGCAGATTAATGTCCGTCTCCATCGATGAGGACAGCTCGCATTTGGCCTTTTCAGCGGCCTCTTTGAGGCGCTGCAGGGCCATCCGATCTTTACGGAGGTCTATCCCCTGATCTTTTTTGAACTCGTCCGCGAGATAGTCGATGACTCTTTGATCGAAGTCTTCGCCTCCCAAGAAAGTATCTCCGTTCGTTGCTTTGACTTCAAAGACCCCCTCGCCCAACTCTAAAATCGAAATATCGAAGGTTCCGCCGCCGAGGTCGAAGACCGCAATTTTCTCGTCTTTCTTTTTGTCCAGACCGTACGCCAATGATGCCGCCGTCGGTTCGTTGATAATGCGCAGGACGTTTAGTCCGGCAATTCGCCCCGCGTCTTTTGTAGCTTGTCTTTGACTATCATTGAAGTAAGCCGGTACCGTAATCACGGCCTCGGTAACTTTTTCACCAAGATAGTCCTCCGCCGTCTGCTTCATTTTTTGCAAGATAAAAGCCGATATCTCCGCTGGACTATACTGTTTGCCCCGGATTTCTACCCAGGCGTCACCGTTGTCGTTACGAACGACCTTGTAAGGCAAGACTTTTGACGCTTTTTGAACCATCGGATCATCACTGCGTCTCCCGATCAAGCGCTTAACGGCGAAAATAGTATTTTCGGGGTTGGTAATAGCCTGCCTCCTCGCGATTTGCCCAACCAATCTCTCGCCACTGTCCGTAAACGCGACGACCGAGGGCGTTGTGCGACTCCCTTCAGCGTTGGCAAGGACGTTGGGGTCTCCAGTCTCCATAATTGCCACACAGGAGTTTGTCGTCCCTAGGTCTATTCCAATAACTTTTGCCATCTTATACTCCTCAATATTTCCGTTAGAGCTATTTAATCACCGACAGGCTCGTTTTCAACCTCGCTGCTGCCGCTTTTTTTCTCTTTCGTTTTGGGAGCCTTAGATACAGTCACTAAGGCGGGGCGAAGCAGTCGGTCCTGAAATGTGTAACCCTTGTGATGTTCTTCCACGATCGTATTAGGCTCGTGCTCGCGGCTCTCTACTTGCGCCATGGCCTCATGTTTTCCCGGATCAAATGGCTGGCCAATAGCGGATATTGGGTCCACTCCATGTTTGCTCAGGACATCAAATAGTCCCTTGAGAACCATTTCGACGCCTTGCACCAAGGGTTTACCATTGCCTCCGCCCTTCGCATGCGTGACCGCCCGTTCTAGGTTATCCACAATTGGGAGGATGTCTCGGATCAGAGCCTCGCTAGCAAACCGAATTGCTTCATCCTTTTCTCGCGCCGTTCGCTTTTTGAAATTATCGAGCTCTGCGACTTGGCGAAGAAACCGATCATAGTTATCCTTTGCCTCCTTTTCCTTGGCTTCTAATTGTTCGCGAAGCTTCGCCAACTCTGGTCCTAGAGCCGCAGCGCCTTCGCCGGTAGAAGATTCAACGATTTCCTTCTCGGCCAAGTTGCCGAGGTCAGTTATTTTGTTCTTTTCTTCCGACATTTCATTCAGTCCTCACGTTGGCGCAAAAATCTAATCACGCCGGCCTGCCTTGTCAACCCTTTGATCTGGCAAAAACCTCTGATATTTTAGTTACTTGTCCACACTCATAAAAAATTGTCCACACTCATAAAAAATGATATGTTGCCATTAATCAAGCGAGCAATCATCTAATTATGCCGCATAGTCATGTCACCCCAGCCATCGTTCTACGCAGCTGGCCTTTCGGGGAGTCTGACGAGATCGTTTGTTTTCTGACGGAAAATCACGGCAAAGTTACCGGTATTGCGAAGGGAGCAAAGCGCTCGCGTCGACGGTTCGTCAACTCCTTGGAACCTTTCTCATTAGTCAACCTTCGCTTTCAGGATCGCCCGCAAAGCAATCTCGTTCTTATTATAGCTTCCGACCTCGCGCGAAGCTATAAGCAATTAGCGAGCAGTCTGGAAAAGATTTCCTTTGCTTCTTACATGGTCGAGATCACTGATGGAGTGGTCGGTGAACGAGAAGAGAGCTGTGTGATTTTTCGACATCTGAGAGACGGTCTCAGCTATTTGGATGAGAATCGCGCGTCATTAAGATTTCTTACAGCGTTCGAGCTAAAACTTCTTCAGTTGGCGGGATATCAGCCATGGTTAGAAAATTGTAAACGTTGTGGAAAAAATCGCAGTGATACTCTCACAGATCGATGGTATTTTAGTCCCAAGGATGGCGGGATATTTTGCCAATCCTGTTCGCAATGGACCAAAGAGATTATATCCATTGCTGCAAAGGCGCTCGAAATCTTGGCCGATCTTCAAGCAGAAAAAAACGTGATGTCTCCGTGTGTCTTACTACCATCTTCAGTAGTAAAGGAAGTTCGGTCTGCGGTGCAACGATTCATTCAGTTTCATATAGATCGAGAGATTAAGTCAGCCGCGTTTCTCAACGACCTTTCTGCGGGCATAGAACCGCACTGCCTTTCGAATGGGAATCACAACGGCAATTTTGAGAAGTAGAATTACGACGAAGGATTACGATCTACCTATGGGCAAACAGAAAAAGTTCATCTATTCCTTCGGCGGCGGTAAAGCCGAAGGCAAGGCCACGATGCGCGATTTTCTCGGCGGTAAGGGAGCCGGTCTGCATGAAATGACTCGCGTCCGAATTCCTGTGCCGCCAGGATTCACGATCACAACTGACGTCTGTACTTACTCTTTTAAACATCGGGGGCAGTATCCGAAGGGATTACAGTCCAAGGTCAATGCCGCACTTGCCAGAGTCGAAAAGATCCTCGGCCGTCGTTTTGGAGATGGGAAGAATCCTTTGTTAGTGTCGGTTCGATCGGGCGCAAGAGAATCAATGCCTGGCATGATGGATACGGTTTTAAATCTGGGTCTCAACGATCAAACGGTTCAGGGACTGATCCACCAAACTCATAATTCCAGATTCGCTTATGACTCGTATCGCCGCTTTGTGCAGATGTACGCTGCCGTCGTCTTGGGACTTAAAGCGAAGGACAAAAATGAGCCTGATCCATTTGAAACGATCCTAGATTCAAAGAAAAAAAGCCGCGGCATTCGATTCGATACTGAATTAGCTGCTGAAGACCTCAAGGATTTAGTGGCGGCTTTCAAGGCCGAAGTCAGAGCGCAGTCGGGAGATAACTTCCCCGACGGCCCACATGATCAACTTTGGGGCGCCATCGGCGCGGTTTTCCGTTCGTGGAATAACGATCGTGCCATAGCCTACCGGGAACTCTACCACATTCCAGACCATTGGGGGACAGCGGTAACGGTGCAAGCGATGGTTTTCGGTAACCTTGGTGATGACTGTGCCACCGGTGTCGCCTTTACCCGCAACCCATCTACTGGCGACAAAGAATTCTACGGTGAATTCCTCGTCAACGCACAAGGCGAAGATGTAGTCGCCGGCGTCCGAACTCCTCGGCCCATCGCTGAACTGAAGACGGTCATGCCCAAGGCCCACGGCGAGTTGCAAAAGGTCTGCCGAAATCTTGAGAAGCATTACAGGGATATGCAGGACATTGAGTTTACGGTCGAAGATAGCAAGCTTTGGATGCTGCAAACCCGGACGGGAAAGCGAACTGGCTTCGCAGCCGTGCGTATTGCCGTCGATATGGTTGACGAGCGGATCATCAGCAAGAAAGAAGCGCTGCTGCGAATTGAACCGGATCATCTAAATCAACTCCTACGTCCCATTTTCGACAACAAAGACAAAGAAAAGGCTTCCAGAGAAGGGCGAGTCTTGGCGAAAGGATTGCCTGCCGGACCCGGAGCTGCCGCGGGACGAATTGTGTTTCACGCTGAAGACGCGGTGGAGTGCAAGGACAAGGGGGAACGGGTGGTGCTCTGCCGAATCGAAACAAGCCCCGACGATATTCGCGGGATGGAAGCAGCCCAAGGGATTCTTACGGCTCGTGGAGGGATGACATCACATGCGGCTCTCGTAGCGCGGCAGATGGGGAAGGTCTGTGTGGCAGGATGTGAGGCTCTACAGATCGATTATTCGGACGGGGCGATGCGTGTCGGTCAAACTATCTTAAAACAGGGAGATTGGATTTCAGTGGACGGGAGTACGGGAGAAGTCATCAATGGAGAGATTCGCACACTTCCTTCCGAAGTTCTTCAAGTCTTGTTGGGCGAGACACTGAGCCCTAAGAAATCTCGCGTCTATCAGCAATATGCCAAGCTCATGCGTTGGGCAGATGAGGCACGTAAACTTGGTGTTCGCACCAATACCGATCAGCCGGATCAAGCTCGGGTCGCTATGGCTTTTGGCGCAGAAGGTATCGGCCTCTGTCGTACCGAGCACATGTTTTTTCAGGGTGACAGAATCCAAGCGGTACGCGAGATGATCCTGGCTGATGACGAAGCCGGGCGGCGGCGCGCCTTGGCCAAGCTTCTCCCGATGCAAAAACAAGATTTCAAGGGCATTCTCGAAATCATGGGCGATCTTCCAGTGACGATCCGCACTTTGGATCCGCCGCTTCATGAGTTTCTTCCGAAAAACGATCGGGAAGTTAAAGAGTTGGCGGACGTCATGGATGTCCCCCTGAAGCTGCTGCAGGATAAGGTAACCGTGCTGCAGGAGTTTAACCCTATGCTGGGACATCGGGGTTGCCGTTTGGGGATTTCTTATCCCGAAATCACCGAGATGCAGGCCCGGGCGATCTTTGAAGCGGCGTGCGAACTGCGCAAGGTAGGCAAGAATCCATTTCCGGAAGTGATGATCCCTCTGGTCGGTTCGCGAGAGGAATTACGTGCGCAGCGACAAATTGTTGAAAAGGTCGCACAGGAAACGATGAGGTCCTACGGCGTAAAAGTTCAATATCTTATCGGGACCATGATCGAGCTGCCGAGAGCCTGCCTCTTGGCTGATGAAATTGCCCATGAGGCGGAGTTTTTCTCTTTTGGTACCAATGACCTGACACAGACCTGCTTGGGTTTGTCACGAGACGATGCAGGAAAATTTCTACCGAGCTATGTGTTGGAAGGGATTCTGCCTCAGGATCCGTTTGTGAGTATCGATGAGGACGGCGTTGGGGCGCTCATGCGCCTGGCAGTTGCCAAGGGCCGAAGGACACGCAAGGGTTTAGAGATGGGCATCTGTGGCGAGCACGGCGGGGATCCTAAATCGGTGGCATTCTGCCATGAGGTCGGACTCGACTACGTAAGTTGCTCTCCCTACCGGGTTCCGGTTGCGAAACTGGCCGCCGCACAAACGGCCTTGCGCCAAAAAGCCTAGTGTTTCTGCCCTACTGTATCCAGACTAACCCCTTGTTTGGCCAAGGAGTTTAACCGCGCTCATTATGGTCCTTTGAGACATTTTATTGACATACTGATGCTCTTCTAAGATAATTAAGGACTTCCGATCGCTAAAATCATGGAACCACGCATCGCAGAACTCCTGGTCCGGGGCGGAGTTGTCACCCGGGAGCAGCTCAACCAGGCGCAAGAAAAGGAACGGGATAATGGTTCAAGCGTAATTCGTGAGCTTGTGCGGCTCGGATTTACCAGTGAGGACAACCTTTCAGACTTTCTTGCTAGACAATTCGGTATCGAAAAAGTTGAGCTCAATCCGAGCGCGATCGAAGATGCTGTGTTCAGTTTGGTACCTCCGCAGCTCGTCCAAAAACATCAACTCGTCCCATTGAAACTTCTGGGCGCTTCATTGACGGTGGCGATGGCCGATCCAACGGACCTCGTCGCTATCAATGAGATCAAATTTATCACGGGCTATGGTGTGCGCGTGGTATTGGCGTCTCCGTCGGCGATAAAGAAAACTTTAGATCATCGCTTTGGAGGAGTTAGTTACGACGAGGTTCTCAAAAAGTTCGGCGATGGCGAAATGGAGGTCATTCACGAAGCCGATGACGTCAACCTCCAGGAGCTCCAGCAAGCCACCATGGAAGCTCCGGTGGTTACACTGGTTAATGCCATCTTGTCCGACGCGGCGAAGCGCAGATCGAGCGATATTCACATCGAGCCTTACGAGAAAGTCTTTCGCGTGCGGTTTCGCGTCGATGGCGTGCTTCAAGAAATCATGAGCCCTCCTCTGCGGCTTAAGAACCCTTTAGTCTCACGACTCAAGGTCATGGCCGGTCTCGACATCGCTGAACGACGCTTGACTCAGGATGGCCGCATTAAGCTGAAGATGGGGATGAGTGGAGAGTTGGATATCCGTGTTTCCGTACTTCCCACACTCTTCGGCGAAAAGGTCGTTATGCGATTGCTGGATAAATCCAACCTGCAGCTTGACATGGCAAAGCTTGGATTTGATCCACGGACCCTTAATGACTTCCAGGAGGCGATCCACAAACCGTACGGAATGATTCTGATCACCGGACCTACAGGAAGCGGCAAATCGACGACGCTCTATTCCGCGCTCACGGAGCTGAATAAGCCGGATGTGAATATTTGCACCGCCGAGGATCCCGTGGAGTATAACCTAATGGGCATCAATCAAGTTCAGGTGCGAGACCAAATCGGGCTCTCTTTTGCTGCCTCCCTGCGCTCTTTTCTTCGGCAAGATCCTGACATTATCATGGTTGGGGAAATTCGTGACTTAGAGACCGCACAAATTGCGGTAAAGGCGGCTTTGACCGGCCATTTGGTTCTCAGCACGTTGCATACCAATGACGCGCCCTCGACGGTCGATCGTTTGATCAATATGGGAGTAGAGCCTTTTTTACTCACTTCATCTATCAATTTGATTGCTGCCCAGAGACTGGTTCGGCGCATCTGCGAAAACTGCAAGGAGCCGGTAGAAGTGAGCCCGGAGGCGCTGATCAACCTCGGCGTCGATGCCGCGGACGTCGGCACAGGGTTTCCAACGTTTTGTGGGCGCGGCTGCGGCAACTGCAATGGCACAGGGTATCGAGGACGATTAGCGATTTACGAGATCATGGTCATGCACGAGGGCATCAAGGAATTGATTTTGAGAGCTGCGTCGACGATTGATCTTAAACGCGAGGCGGTAAAGATGGGCATGAGCACGTTGCGCATGAGCGCTTTGCAGAAAGTCCGTGATGGACTGACCACAATCGAAGAAACCGTTCGTGTTACCGATACCGATAAGGGTTTTGGATCTGTATTTTCTTTGGGGCTTTAATGGTCTGCACTCGATCAGCTTCCCAGTGCCTTTACCTCGGTGGAGCGCGTGAGCATGCACAGCAGATACCGTAACAACATTTCGTAAAAAGGGGCTATGCCAACATTTCTTTGGGAAGGAAAGACCGCGCAGGGTCGAGTGCTTAGAGGGGAAGTGGAAGCCCCCAGCCTAGAGGCCGTTTTCACGGTTCTCCGTGATCGTAGAATCCGGCCGGTGCCGAACCGGATCCGCGAAAAGGGCAAAGGCTTAGAAAAAGAAATTAGCATTCCCGGCTTCGGCGAGAGAGTTAAGGCGCGAGATGTGTCACTATTCACGCGCCAGTTCGCCACCATGATCGATGCCGGTTTGCCGATCGTCCAGTGCTTGGACATTTTGTGCGAGCAATCCGAGAGCAAACTGCTCCGCAACACAGTTCGGACCATCCGACAAGATGTCGAGGGAGGCTCTACCCTGGCCGGTGCTCTAAAGAGGCATCCAAAAATCTTCGATGATCTTTATACAAATATGGTTGAGGCTGGCGAGGCGGGCGGGGTTCTCAATACCATCCTCAACCGGGTTGCGCTCTTTATCGAGAAAGCAAACAAGCTCAAGAAGAAGGTCAAAGGGGCCATGATCTACCCCTGCACGATTGTCGGCGTGGCTGTCATCGTGGTCGCAATCCTGCTGATCTTCGTCATTCCAGTATTTGCCGAGCTTTATGGCAGTATGGGCAAAGCGCTACCCGCTCCTACCCAGATCACGATCAATATCAGCAACTGGTTGGTAGCTTCTTGGTATTATGTATTGTTCGCCATGGGCGCGGTGGTTGTGGCCATCCGTTCTTACTACCAAACCGATCAGGGAAGGATGAATATGGACCGACTCTTGCTGCGGCTGCCGGTGGTCGGAGATTTGCTTCGCAAAGTGGCTGTCGCTCGCTTTTCACAGAACATGGCCATCCTGCTGAGTTCCGGTGTTCCGATCCTGGATGGATTGGCAATCACGGCTAGAACCGCCGGCAACAAGGTTGTGGAGAAGGCCATCATGGATAGCCGTGTCAGTATCAGTCAAGGAAAGACCGTAGCCGAACCGTTGCGAGAGAGCAAAATATTTCCGCCGATGGTTTGCCAGATGGTCGCCGTCGGCGAAAATACCGGCGGTCTTGATACCATGTTGAGAAAAGTCGCCGAGCTGTACGAGGAAGAAGTCGACGATGCCGTTGCTAATCTGACGGCCTTAATGGAACCTATGATTATGGTCGTCCTGGGGGTGATTCTCGGCGGGTTGGTGATTTCCATGTACCTGCCCATCTTCCAGATGGGGTCTCTCGTGTCGTAACGATGCGCCCTTGGTGAGAGTTCACCTTGTGTGAATGACAACTTCCTACTTTGAATAACGAAAGCAAAGATTTAATAGAAAAAATAAGGTGGCTGCTCTTTTTACGAGTCGTCACCCTTTCGGTTTTTTTGGGCGCAGCGGCGCTTTTCAATTTCTTTAATGAAGGCGGAAGTCTCCACTCCTTTTATACACTGTCGATTCCGTTAATCCTCGCCTATCTGATCTCAATTGGCTCAGCCTTACTGCTATCGCGCCTGGCAGACCTCCGCTTCTTTGCGCATCTACAGGTTGATTTTGATGTTCTTTTGATTACCGGGATCATCTGGATTACCGGAGACATCGTTAGTCCGTTTACCTTTCTCTACAACTTGGCAGTCATGAACGGGGCTATCTTGTTGTTTTACCGCGGCGCTTTTTTTACCGCAGGATTTTCCAGTCTGTGCTATGCGACTCTTCTAATCATCGCCAGCGTTTCAAGCCGGGAAAGTGGATTTTCTTTATCGTGGTCGCCAATGCCGGTAATCCTTAACATGGGTAGTTTTTTCGTCATCGCGTGGCTCGGTGGGTTCCTTGCGACGAAACTCAGCGAGACAGAAAAGCTTCTAACAGAGAAGCAAATCGACTATCAACAGTTGGACGCACTCAAAGAAGCTCTATTGCAGGGTGTGGGGAGCGGGGTCGCTATTACG
>DASQUN010000743.1:0-3655 GCA_035641275.1 Candidatus Udaeobacter sp.
CATGTATGCGTGCCCGACACACGCAGGAGCTCTTTTGCCAAGCCGATCGGAATGCGCAGCGCAGAATCATCGAATTCCTTGCTAACGGTAAAAAACAATCCACGAACGTGGCCCTCGATCGCGTTGATTCCGCCTGATGGCAGACTGACCAGTAAGACGATCGTGTGCCCCACCTCGGCGCCAAGGTTCTTCGCGAGTCCTTGGCCGAGGATGATGCCTTTCGGATCGCTCGTAGATAAGCCGTTGCCTTTGACGATGTGCAAGAGATTGCTGACACTTGCTTCCTTTTCCGGTTCTACGCCTTCGCCGATGAAAGAGGTCGTCGTTTCGCCGCGGCTGGCGAGACCATTAAAAGCCAAGCGAGTGGTGACCATGCGGACGCGCGGGATGGTGGCGATTTGAAAAAGTTCCGTGTCTTCGCCCGGGATAATGAATGACGAGGGGTCTTCTTGAGCCTGGGTGAAAAACCCGCTCTTGGCGATCTGGATATGGCCAAGCTTCGAATAAACCGTGGCCTCCTGCATAGCCCAGAAGATCCACTCGATAAATCCACCGCCCAGCATCAGCGCCAATACGCCAAAAAAAATTGCCGAGATCGCGATAAGCGTGCGAATGGGCTGCCGGCTCAGGTTGCGGAAGGCAATCCGAAACTCAGTCATCGCAGAGAAAACTATCAAAAGACTTGCTGTGGTGGCAACCGATCTTCGATTTTAATCGCAGTTAATGCGAGCCGAGCACGCGCTTATGCGAATTTAACGGAATTGCGTGATTCTAAGTCCGCATGGGGCGAAGAGAAAAGTGTAAACGTCTTAAAACTGTAAAAAAAAAATACACTCCAGCGCTGTCGAAGGTGTGGAAAATAAAGAAGATTTTGCCGTCAAAAATCACCCCTGAAAAAGTGTAAAGTTGGTATACAGATTTCACGGTTTATCAGATTGTCAAAATCGGCTGTGGTAAAGTTAAGAGGTCTTTTTTTCGAGCCAAAATCCTTCGCGGAATCAAGAGCTTATAAACCGCCGGCAAATGTTCAGTGCTCCTCCAAAAAAATCCTGGCCTATCGATTGCTCAACTTTTGTCCAGGGAAGTTCTAGAGGAGGAATAGAAATGCGAATAAAAAGAATAAACGATGCCAAGCGGCTGGTAGGTGTCGGGTTGACGGCGCTCATTCTGGTTGCCAGCTTGGCAACCCGATCACAGGCCGTACTAATAGATCCAGACGGGACGTTAGGTGCGAACGGAGCAATCAACGTGGGGAGCTTGGATTGGACTCCAACTAGCTTCCTCGCGGTTGGCGGAACCAGCGCTATACAAAGCGGCCCGGGCAGCACCTTTGACGTGCTGCTAAGCGCGCAGCTCGGGAATTTCCTCAGCCCGACCAATAATGTCATTGCCAATACGGGGCTAAATACAAACTATGAGTGGACCATGGTCGCTCGTTTGACTGAGAGGGTTGAGGCCACAGGCCCCGGTT
This sequence comes from Candidatus Udaeobacter sp., assembly GCA_035641275.1. Lineage (GTDB taxonomy): Bacteria > Desulfobacterota > Binatia > UBA9968 > UBA9968 > DASQUN01. The sequence continues at coordinate 1,472 of DASQUN010000743.1, forward strand.
CCGCCAGCTTCAGACCAGTATCAGTCGACTACGTCGAAATGTACTTCGATACCGCACAAAACGCTAGTGCTTTAGTAGGTTCAGGCTTCAATGATGGAAGATTGATCCTTAGGGCGACCAGTTTAGGAGCTGCCCCGCTCGGGAGCTTCTTAATTGATGGTCAAGCAGGTGTAGTTGCTCTAGATCAGAGTGGCAGCAATGATTACGACGGCCAGTTGACGGTTCAGGGATCCGGCAGCCAGGGCAATATTTCTACCGATGCAATCACCGCAGACGGGAGTTTTTTCCTCCAGCAGCTGGCTCAATTCGGAGTCCTATTTGCCAACATTTCTACGGGCTTGCCGTTTATATCGGTGGATCCCGCAACTTGCTTCACTCTAAACGCAAGTGGCGTTAATGTGGGCGCTGTTAACGCACCGTCGTCATGTTCGAACGTGATACATATAGACGGCACCTATGCTCAAAATGCCGCTGGCAACCCATTTCCGCTAAACGGTTACATACCAATTACGGGCCTTATAAATGGGTTTACAGAGCAAGGCCCTGATTTTGTGGCCCAGACCGATTTCAATTCCCCGCTTGTGGCGGCAGTGCCGGAGCCGGCGAACTTTCTGCTGTTCGGGATTGGTCTCCTCACTATGGGTGGCTATCTCAGAGCTCGTAGCCGTAAAGCGAAGTAAAGTACGACGGAGCTTATAGATCAAAAGCCCTCTGGAGTTTAGCTCCAGGGGGCTTTGTTTTTGGGTGTGAATTCGTCGTCGATAATACCCGGTTTCTGTTTGTTCTCGGTCAATTTTCTGCCACCCCTGCGTACGTTCCGGCTGTCAGGTTTGTCATTCCCGCATGATTGTAGCGCATTAAATTATTAATGAACTTCTACCTCGCTGGCGCAGGCGATCCGGAGCCTTGATAGTCCGCAGCTTGTGCCGGATGTTCAGTTCGGACGATTCTTCAGGATCTCTGATACAAAGGACTGAAATCGCTCTACTGCATTTATCTGCGTGAGTTGATCTCTAACCTGTCGAGCGTTTTCTCCAAAGCTCGGATTATTTGTTATTCTGCTTACTGCGTCTCTCAGTGATTTTTCTGTCACGTCCGCCGCGCGCAAGAGAATCCCTGTTTTTGTTCTCTCTACTGCTTGCATAGACAAAAGCTGATCCATGTTGGCTGTGATGCCGATTATCGGTACGCCGTGACCGAGGGATTGGTACACGCTGGGACTGCCGCCGTTGCAGATGACCAAAGTGGCACGCTGAGCGGCATCGTTACCCGGGAGATAGTCACAGGACCTGACGTTCGGCGGAAGCGATTTCGGCTGCCATCGGCCAGCCGTCGCCATGACGACCTTCACAGGAAGTTCAGCTAGTGCGGCGCTAATTGTCGACAGCAAGTGGGCTGGACCGGAAGAACCCAGGTTGACGTAGATGATTGGCGTTGCCGGTGGCAGCTGTTCCCACCAGTCGGGGAAGGCGATATCCGGTGACCAGTCCACATGGCCGAGGAAACGGTGATTGGGCGGCAGATCTTGAGTGGGAATGAGGTCCGGCAAGTCGGCATAAAGAGTGTAATCGCCGTGCGTATAGACGTCTAAGAGGTTACCCAATTCCGGTAATCCGTATTTCTTTCGCAGCCTGTTTAAGGGCCGGGCGTGATACTTGAAAATCAACGGTTGGGAGAGTCGAAAAACTGCGCTCGTTAAGTCGTAGCCGAAAACCCGATTTATTGGCACATCAGGCAGAGGGAACGTTTTGTGGGTCGAATAGGGGCTCCAGTAGGCGTTGGCAATAGCCGCATAAGCGATGTTAGCAACTGTGGCGCTGACCGCTAAAGACAGCCGGAAGTCCCCGACAATCAGATCGGGCCGGACTTCGCCGATCACGCGCAGGTCATCGTCGACGTAACTTTGCAATCTGCGAAAATTATAAAGACGCGAGCCGGTGGCCAGCGCACGAAGAAATTCTTCGCTCGAGATGCTGTCGATGTCCCAACGCTGAAAGCTCGTTTTCTCAAATGCGAAGCCGTACCTCTTCGCGCTAGCAAAATGCACTTCATAGTGCGCGCCGTCCAGCGATTGCGCCAAAGCGAGCGGACGGGCGACATGCGCGAGCGTAACGGCTTCGGCGAAAAAGAGTATGCGCCTTCGCTTAGCCTGGCTCATGAATTTGGCGAGCCATTCACGGGTGT
>DASQUN010000744.1:0-5263 GCA_035641275.1 Candidatus Udaeobacter sp.
GCGTTTCTACCTTCAATCATTTATTGAGTGGCACGATAGCTCAAATTATATTGTTTCGCTCAGCCGCCACCTAACAAGCGCATGCACCCGAGCCCGCGAGCCAACTTTCACATGAATCTCCAACACGACACGCGGGCCGGGTGACGCGGGCGTTAGGGCTCACGGCGGAATCATCTTGCAGGAGGAGGCGAAATGGCGATAAGTGGCGGCTGTCTATGTGGAGCTGTGAGCTATGAGATCACCGGCTCCTTAGGAGCGACTGGTCATTGCCATTGTTCAAGGTGCAGGAAGTCTCACGGGGCAGCATTTGCGACGTGGGCGAGCGTCAACCCGGACCAGTTCCGATGGACATCAAGCGTAGAACTTGTCGAGGGGTATGAATCCTCCCCTGGACGAGAGAGGTGCTTTTGCACGAAGTGCGGCTCCCCGCTTGTTCTTACCGATTCCGGCAAGATCAGGGAGGTGGTGTTGGGAACAGTCGACGGTGATCCGGGTGTGCGTCCAGGCGAACACATTTTCGTGGGATCCAAAGCGCCCTGGTACGAGATCGCAGATGCGCTCCCACAGTTTGAGGAATGGCCCCCGGGGATGGAACCCTGATGGCCAGGCTCTTCCAGTTGCACCGACGCACGGTACGCTGAGGCATAGCCCTAACAATGCGCTCAAGCCGACGCCGGAAAGCTTTGGCGGCGCCTTCGGCGGTAGGGTGTAGAGGTGGCGCGGCTTAGCTTGAGACGTTAACCCTGAGATTGAACTGAATTCTCCGACGGTTCAGTTCCAGTCTTAGGCTGGAGCGCCACGATCGAACTTACATCGCCCGCTCCGGGTCGGACTCCATGCGCAACGTTCTCTGTGCTTGTGGGCGCATTTGGTGAGGCTTCGATAACGGCTTCATGCGATGCCGCGATTTAACACTCGGATGGATCGCAAATGATGACAGGTTGGGCAAGCTTCAACGCCCTAGGAGGCACTCGATAGGAGACAAGAGGATTTGGAATCCTCGTGTCGGGCTGATTCGCTTTTGCCGCTGGCGGAGCGGTGAAGACCAGCCATAGAGTTGGGCTCCTAGCGGCCCTCGTGGCGTTCTTCGGATCTGAGAATTCTTCGGAAAATGGATTTGCCTCGTCTCATGCCAAAACCCCACCTGGCGAGTTCCTCGTTTGACGCCATAAACTACCTGAAGTAAAAATCAGCTCAGCGGTGGGGAAGCTATTAGCCATAGTCTAACGGACTGTGTCTCCCGCGTTTCAGTCCTATCATTTTTATGGCAAGCCCGACGAAAAAAACCTCTAAGAACAAAAAAGCAAAACCGCACCGCCTCGTGAAAACGTCTGCGGCCGAACAAGCGCAGGGGATTGCGGAGTTACGCCAGCAACTCGCCGACTCGGCCAGAGAGCTTGAGGACTGTAAGCGCCAGCACGCCGCGCGGCTCGGGTATTGCGAATGAAGGTGTTGTCCTTAGGGGTAAAAAGCAATGAGCAGTTCGACGAGGCGTTCGCGACGATTCGCAAAGAACGGCCCGGCGCACTAAACGTTTTGGCGGATCGTCTCTTCCTGCACAATCGGGAGCGCATCATGGATTTCGCCGTCGAAAATCGTTTACCCGGCGTGCATGCTTCTGTGGAGTTGGTCGAGGCCGGCGGATTGATGTCTTATGGACCAAGCTACCCGGGGGTGCACAGACGGGCAGCCTACTTCGTAGATAAGATCTTGAAGGGCACAAAACCCGGTGACCTTCCAGTGGAGCGGCCCGCAAAGTTCGAGCTGGTCGTCAACCTGAAAGCGGCTAAGCAGATTGGTGTTACGATTCCGCCGTCTGTGTTGTACCGGGGGGATAAGATCATCAAATAGCAGACCGTCGGAGATCAGAGGTCAGAGATCAGCAAAAAACTGCACCAAAGCTCATGAGGAAAAAATCTATTCTTCTCGCATCTATCGCTTTGCTGTTTGCGCTTAGCTCCTATGCCGAGGCGCAGCAGGCGAAAAAAGTCCCGCTGATCGGATATGTATCGGCGCGCGATTCTGCTAGTGATTCCGGCCGTTCCGAAGCAATTCGGCTGGCTCTGCGCGATCTTGGCTACATAGAAGGTCAGAACATCGCGTTCGAATACCGATATGGGCAGGGGAACCGCGAGCGGTTCCGTGAGCTTGCGGCCGAGCTAGTGCGTCTCAAGGTCGATATTATTGTAGTAGCTGGAGGGGACGCGCTGGTCCGGCCAGTCATGAATGCGACCAAGACGATTCCCATCATTATGACGGGCGGTGGGGACGATCCTGTCGAGGCAGGCTTCGTTAAAAGCCTTGCCCGTCCCGGCGGCAATGTCACCGGCATTACTCTCCTAGTCCTAGAACAAGGCGGTAAGCGCCTGGAGCTGTTAAAGAAGCCGTTCCCAAAGTCTCCCATATCGCGGCTCTCTACGAGTCGGCCAATCCGAGCAGTGTCCACGAGGTGAAAGAGGTTCTTCCCGCCGCGGCGCATTCGTTGGGTTTGACTATTCGGCCTTGGGAGATTCGAGCTCCGCAAGAATTCGAGAGAGTATTCACTACGCGGACTAAGGAGCACCTAGACGGACTCTACGTGGCCACAGGTGCGCTAATGAATACTAATCAAAAACGGATTGTTAGCTTTGCGTTAAAGGGCCGGTTACCGTCGGTGTACGGCAGAAGAGAATATGTAGATAATGGTGGACTCATGTACTACGGTGCGGACATCGCGGAGAGCTACCGGCGTGTCGCCTGGTACGTGGACAAGATCCTAAAGGGCGCTAACCCAGCTGAGCTTCCCATAGAACAACCAACGAAGTTTGAGCTGGTGATTAACCTCAAAACCGCCAAGCAGATCGGACTAGCCATTCCCCCCAGTGTATTGGCTAGAGCAGATCGAGTTATCAAATAACGGCAAGCAGTAGTCAGAAGCAGCATAAGAACAGGATGAAACGCACGAGTAGAAAAGTTTTTGCCGTGATCTGCCTACTGGAGACTGTCCTTCCTCTGCGCGAGCGTGGCTACATAGAAGGACAGAACATCGCCACCGAGTACCGATATGCGGAGGGGAATGTCGATCGGTTCCCTGACCTTGCCGCCGCGCTGGTGCGTCTCAAGGTTGATATCATTGTGGCAGCAGGCGGATACAGGGTGGTCCAGGCCGCCAAGAACGCGACCAAGGCGATTCCCATTCTTATGTCGGGGGGTGGAATCAATCCTGTCGAGGCAGGCCTAATTGAAAGCCTTGCCCATCCTGGCGGCAACGTCACCGGTGTTACAAACCTTTCCGGAGAAATAGCCGGTAAGCGGCTGGAGCTGTTCAAAGAAGCCGTTCCCAAAATTGCCGGTGTCGCGGTTCTTTACGATCCGGCCATAGCGGGTAGTGTACTCGAGATGAAAGAGCTGCTCCCAGTCGCGGGGCGTGGGCTGGGATTGACTCTTCAGTCTTGGGAGATACCGAGCTGCGGACGATTTCGAGAAGGTTTTCGTCGCGCTGAATAAGCAGCGCCCGGATGGACTCTACGTTTCTGCGAGCCCGCTGACGATTACTAACCGAAAACGGATCGCGGGCTTTGCGTTAAAGAACCGATTACTGTCGATGTACGGCAACAGGGAAACTGTAGATGCTGGTGGGCTCATGTCGTACGGGACGGACCTCGCGGACAGCTACCGGCGCGTAGCATATTACGTGGACAGAATCCTGAAGGGAGCCAAGCCTGCCGAGCTTCCCGTGGAGCAGCCCACCAAGTTCGAACTAGTGATCAACCAGAACACAGCGAAGCAGATCGGCGTGACGATCCCGCCGAGCGTGCTGGCGCGGGCGGACAAAGTCATCAAGTGATGGAAGAAAACCAACCGGTGATGCCAGGATTGAACTAATTTCTCCTTCAGCTTAATTTCAACAGCATTTTCTGTCCGCCTTCGTTCGTGTGCCAGCACACGGACAATTTACGGACAGTTCAAAAAAAAATGGGTTTTGCCGTAGGCAGCTAGAACGGACCATCTGACCGCCAACAGGATCATTATCGTGTGGTGGGCACAACCCGTCCTCGCCCTTGCCACCCGGCTTGTTAGTAGCCACATTTGCAGGTGGGAGGATTCACGGTGCCCCAATACGAGGTGTACGTACTTTGCAGCCTGTGCGGTGGTGAGCATCCAATGCAGGTCAGGATTCATTTGCAGGAGGGTCCGGTTCACAAACAGAGCCTTGTTGAGAGTTTTCAAGCAACACCAGTGCCTCCACAAATTTCGGCCCTACGGATACACAAAACCTTATGCTGGAAAACGGGAAAGACGTTTATACAAGAAGATTACAGCAAAATATTTCTAATCCCCAGCAGCTTTTTCCCTTGAGCCCAGTGGCGCTCTCTCGATTTGTCGGGACGCTGCCGGATGCTCCCTTATAGTGTTGTTTCCGCCAGTCACGAGTTAAGCAAAATAGCGTGCCTTTCTTTACACGTAACTTGCAGGAATCGATACAATCGAAGCGCCATTCAAGAGAATCCCGAAGTGAAATAGGACTTCTTGACAGCCCTTCCCTATGTGATATTCGTGCCCTCGTAACAAGCCTCCCCCATCATTGAGAAGGCTTCTGGTGCTGATCTGAGGCCAACCGGAGGAACACAAACTGTTCCTCGGAGGGGGAAATGAAAAGAACAGTTTAGAGCCAGCCGCTCGGGTGATTCTTGTCGCTCGGCTATGCTGGCTTTTTTGTTTCCTGAAGGTTTCTTTTTATCTGAAATCGTTGATAGCTGACTGAGACAATCCCCATGTTAGCTATTCGGTTAATTCTTATCCTTCTGTTGCTTGCTTACCTTGTTTTCCTGATTATCAAGATCTTTTCTCCGCAAGCAGGACAACTCGTCTTAAGCGAAACCGGAACCCACTCGATAAGGGAGAGCAATTGGTTCTTTGCCTCCAATGTCAAAACTACATACCTAAGGGTGAAGCAGTTTCCTCACGGCAATTATTTCTGCAGGGAAGACTGTGCGCGGCTTTTTATGAGGACCGCATAACGAAGACAGTTTGCCGGCGCCCACCCGGAGTCATGGCTAAACCGATTTGAGGAGGTTCTTATGCCAGCACAAAAGTTAAAGGCCTTTTTGGACAGGCATAACATTAAGTATGTCACCCTTAGCCACTCATTAGCTTACACGGCTCAAGAGATTGCGGCTTCTGCCCACATTGCCGGAAAAGAGCTGGCAAAAACGGTGATGGTTAAGATCGATGATAAAATAGCGATGGCTGTTTTGCCCGCTTCTTACAAGGTAAGTTTTGA
>DASQUN010000745.1:0-14589 GCA_035641275.1 Candidatus Udaeobacter sp.
GTAACCAAGCGGCAGTTTGCCAACGCGACGCTCACTCCACACGAGGAGCTCGGCCTATTCATGTTTTCCGCTGTCTTCTTGAGAATTTTCACTTTTTGGCACGCATTTCTTTAGCCGCCTCGCGGTCAGAGAAATCAAAAACAGGCCAAAGCTGTTCGCTTAAAACTGCGGTATCTGAAAGCCCAGCAATGTAGGTTTCGCTCTGTTCGTCGGGAAGGAATTCCATTCCCCGAAAAAGTTTCTTTCACCGAGTCGTACGCCTTCCACGCATCTAGGACGCATGCAACTATCTGCACACCTAAAGCTCGAAGTGCTTGACAGCCCCGCCGTAAAGAATGATAGATATCCGGTTTGCAAGCATTACCTCTTACAGGAGGCAAAGAGAAACATGCGCAATTTAGGAATCGCTTTGTTGGCCTTCGCGGCAGCCACGCTGCAAAGCTGTGCGGTCATTGATGATGATCGGACAGCACGTTGCGGCGGCAGTCATCGTCTCGAAGTCGTGGACCTAGATATGTCGCCGGATCCCATAGGCGAGGGTCAGCGGATCAATCGCTGGCTGGTACGGCTTCGCGCCGATGGTTCCGGCGAGTGTCGGACCGTGGTTCGGATTCGGGAAGCTGGTGGGGATGAGATCGGACGGGAAAGAGCTTACCGGCTCAGGCCCGGTATGAACGCGATTGAGGTTGAACCGCACGAGCGTTATCGCTTTGGTCGAAACGAACATTGCTTTCAGGTAGTCGCCGACATCGCCGGAACGGCACGACCGGTGGACGCGGCACGGCGCTTCTGCGCCCGCCAAATCGCAGGCCGTCGCTGGAGCATGCGGTAATCAGACATCGTTTCCGAATTTTTTCGCGGCCCAACTGCACACACAGCGGGCGATGAACCGGCGCGCCGACCAGCCGCTAGCGCGCCGTCGCCCAGGTTCGCACTCCCTTCCGACCGGCGGCTAATGCTATACTCACTCAGGCCCCGCTGCCGTGTCGACCTGGAAAAGATATGTCCTATTCCAAGTGCCCGGATGGATCATCGCGGCCGTCGTCGTGACCGGGCTTTGGCATTGGGGACTTTTCCCGGCATGGCTCTCCCTGTTTTGTTTTTCGGGATGGGTGCTGAAAGATTTTATTCTATTTCCTCTGGTGAGAAAGGCGTACGAAACCGCCGTTAAGACGGGTTCGGACGCGCTCGTCGGGGCCAGAGGGGTAGCCGAAGGAAATCTGGCGCCCGAGGGGTACGTACGAATTCGGGGCGAACTTTGGCGCGCCGTGAATAACTCTGGCGACCAAGTCATCTCTTCCGGGACTGAGGTAGAGATTTTGAGCGCCGAGGGCATGAAGGTTTTCGTTCGTCCGGTCGTTGCGGATCACCGCGACTAGACAACCCTGGTCGAATTGCCAGCCAACCGAACCTCGCGGCTCATCTCCTTTTAAGTCGCTCCATCTGTTCGGACTAGATCAGGTGTCCATTTTTACACTCATGCCGAGAACCCCTTGTCAGGATTCGGGCTACAACTCGCCGATCTCAGACCCGAATTCGTAACGATTTAAGAGGCTTCGGAGAACGGTGCTGCCACTTTGCTGTGGCACAATCTTTGGGTCCGCATCCAAACAGCCAGGGGAAACCCTTGGGAAAGGAGGCGACTTCAATGATTCGGTTGAACCGTTCTCCACAGGCCTATCTTTTTGCGGTCGGCTTGAGTTTAACCATCCTAGCCGGCTGCGCATTGGAAACACGACCCACATTAGACGAGGTTCGAACCGGAAGGGTCCGGGGCCAGGTCACTGAGGACGCGACACTCCAACCGGGTGAGATTCGGGCCGATGTGACGGCGATCGATCCGGCCAGACGTGAGATTCGTGTACAAACCGATGATGGTCGGAAGCGCGTGCTGCTGTACGATCGCAACCTCACCAGAGTCACATATCATGGCTGGAATTACACGGTTGATCAGCTCGAGGCAGGCGATCTCATAGCTTTTCGAACGAGGCCACGAGACGGTGACGAGGTCGAAACCATCCGTATTCAAGATCCCGTTCAAGCTCGAAGGGGACCGCCTGGAACCGCACGGCGTTCTCCGCCGCCAGCGAGAGCCGATGTGGTCGAAGGAACCGTCGAAAGAGTCCAGGTCGATCTCGGGGTATTCGATGTGCAACCGCGGACCGGCCGAGTAGTTACGGTCTCGGTTCCATACAACGCCAAGCCGTCCGACGTCGAAAGTTTCCGGCGTCTTCGTAGGGGCGATTTCGTAAGAGTCGAAGGCGAGTTCGTTAATCCCGAGAGTTTACAGCTCTCATCGTTCTTGTCGCCTCAGGATCGGTGAACAATCGCCTTCGAGTCATCGATAGGGCGTAATCTAACGGCGTCAAGGGATTAACGTGCGCGCGGAACCTAAAGCAGGCCACCTTATCGCGATCGGCGCGCCAGAAACGCCACTTCCACATGCACCTAAGAGGGATAGCCTCTTGGTTGAGGCTCTCCTCTGGTTCGTATGGTTCCCTGCGAGCGTGATATTACTTGTCTTTATACTGGAACGTTTCATACTTTCGGAAGCTTCATTCTAGTTTGGTGTCGCTCTCGGCGAATGAAATGAAGAGACTGACGAATGCCGCTATGTGTACGCGCACGAGTACGACCGCTGTGAAATTGGCTTATGTGAACTTCTTCTCGGCCGGCTTCGCCGATAACTACCCTCCAGACGCTTGCCAGCCTTCCGTCATGGAACAAGCGCTTCAAAAGCCGGCCGAGAAAACTGCTAGCCAATCGCTTGGGTATAGAACCCATAAACGCTCGGAGTGACGTCTGAATCCAGCTCCTACAGCCCAGAAGCCACGCCCTCGATCGGTGTCTTGGGCCGAACCGACGCCACCCCGAGCTTTCATTTTTTCTCGGCGTCTTTCGGCAATCGATCTTGACTCCGGAAAGATTCGATGATTGCGGAAAAATGCTATTGACCCTACCGTCACGTTAGACGTATGGTAGGGTTCTGCGGCCGAGACAATAATTAAAATAAGAGTGAATCATGGGAGAAGAAGATTCCTCCGCACGAAACCGCCCTCACATCACGCGAATCTCTAACGGAACCCCTAACCGCGCGGTCACGCAGTCCGAACTGGTTCATTTCGTCCGCCCATCGACCGATTTACTAGTCGAATCGGTAGCGACAAGCCTTAAAAGATCGCGCCATTCGCCGTGGTCCTCCCGGGAGCTGGCAGCGATGGCGCCATGGAGGTTAGGGCATCCAGAAGATGGGCGGCACCATGATCATCCAGGATTAAAGGACCGCCGAGTTTTATGGAAGCCCGGCGCGCGGCATTAACGAGGACTGCCGAGCCAATCGCAAAAGCAAGTTAAAGCAACACCATTGCAAGTTGCCTATCACACATGACAATCAAATACCGCAGCCTCTGGCAATGACGCGAAATACAAGCCCCAGGAAATCGTCTCGAGCTTCGGCGGTATGAACCTAGCCGAAAACAAACTACATCAGCAACTGCAATCGGCGTGTGCCCGTGTGCAAGATCTGCATAAGCGCGCCACTAGCTCACCGATCCAGCAACCGCTCTTGGAGGAGGCGCTCAAAGAGCTGTCTATCTTGCTGGAAGAGCTGAATGTGTCATTCGAGGAAATACGCCAGTCTAACTATGAATTGGGTGCCGCGCAGGAAGAAACGGCGGCTCAGCATCGACGCTATCGCGAGCTGTTCGACTTCACCCCCACAGGGTACTTGGTAACGGATACCTGGGGAAACATCCAGGATGCCAACCGAATGGCACAAGAGATGGTTGGATTTGGCCAGGACTCTGTCGTCCACAAGCCCCTGACGATCTTTGTCAGCGAAAAGGATCAGGGGCGCTTTCGCGAGCTGCTAACCAGACTAGTGACGGAAGAGGTGACCGGAGAATGGGAAACTGAGCTGTCGCGAAAACACGAGAACGTCTCCGTTCCCGCCACCCTTAGCGCCTTCAGGCTTTGCGATCAGCAAGGCAAGACGGTTCGTCTGCTTTGGCTTGTGCGCGATATCACCGAACGGAAGAAGGCCGAGGAGCTTGTTCAAAAGAGCCTTCGGCGCGTCTCCGCGCTGCGCGATATCAACAACGCCATTATGTCTACGTTGGACCTGCAAGAGGTATTGGATTTTTTGCTGGAAAGAATCGAACAGTTCTTTCCCTACCCGATCGCGACCACTGTGAGGTTGTTTAATCAGGACAAAGAGTTGGAGTATCTGCTTTGTCGCAACATCAGGCAGGAGGATTGGCAGAAAGGCGAACCGGGCCGACCTGGCGCTCGAGCCGAAGAGGCGATCCGAACTCAGGCACCCGTAGTCATCCGAAACATACAAACAGATTCGCCGCCTGTTAGGCGGCCCGACTTTTACCGCAGAAATAACTTAGTGTCCTATATGGCCGTTCCGTTAATAACCAAAGGAGAAATTCTAGGTCTGTTGTGTGTTTACACGAAAGAGGAACATGTTTTTGATAGAGAAGAGATTGCCTTCCTATCCAGTGTCGTGAGTCAAGCAGCCTTGGCCATTCATAATTCGCGGCTTTACGAGCAGGTCAAAGAACAATCGGCAGAATTGCAGAAAGCCCGCGATGACTTGGAGCAACGAGTCAAGGAGCGAACTGCGGCTCTGGCAAAGGCCAACGATGACTTGCGGACTGAGATTGCCGAGCGCCGGCGGGTGGAAAACGCGCTGCGAGAGAGTGAGGAAAAATTTCGCAACTTAGCGAAGCAGCTCGAAGGCCAGCTGATCATCTCGGACCGGCTCATTTCTGTCGGCGAAATGGCCGCTTCGTTCGCTCACGAGTTCAACAACCCTCTAGCGATCATCCTGGGCTTGTCCCAAGAAATGCGCTCACTGCTCAATCCCTCTGACCCTCACTACGAGTCAATAACCAATATCGAAGAGGAAGCCCTGCGCTGTCGAAAGATCGTGCTGGACCTCCTGGATTTCGTTCGTCCTTCGGATGCGACGTTCATACCGGTCGACGTTGGCGAGCTGCTTGAAAAAACCCGGTCCGTGCTGGCCGTTCAATATCAAAAGACGAATGTGGTCACCGCCATAGATCTGGAGCCGAACCTGCCTCCGATTTTAGCCGATCCCCAACAGCTGCGTCAGGTTTTGATCAACCTCGCTTTTAACGCGGCGGAGGCGATGCCGAAAGGCGGCAAGCTCAAGTTTCGGGCAACGACGGATTTTCTCGAGTCCGCAAAGGATCGTCAAGAACGCGGCAGAGGTAACCGTGAGCTGACGATCGCGGTTTCCGACACGGGCGTCGGTATCCAGCCAGATGCGTTGTCTGACATCTTTCGTCCTTTTTTTACAACGAAGAAAAGCAAAGGCATGGGACTGGGCCTTTCCATCTGCGAACGCATCATGAAGGCGCACCGCGGTCGAATCAGCGCAGAGAGCACGCCAGGCAAAGGCACGACTTTTTATCTCCATTTGCCGATTATGGAGGGGAAAGATTAATGGACGCGGCTCATGAACGGATTCTGGTCGTGGATGACGAGGAGCCGCTCCTCGCATTGTTTCGGAGAATCCTAGAAAAGGAAGGCTACGAGGTGCGCTGTGCGTCATCGGGGGATGCGGCATTCAAGATTCTCGAGCGCGAATGGCTCGATTTAGTCATCACGGATTTGAAAATGCCAGGAATGGACGGGATGGAGCTACTGGCAAAGGGAAAAATGGTGAATCCGGGCATGCCGTTTATCGTTCTCACGGCTCATGGAACCGTCCGGTCGGCTGTCGCTGCCGTTAAGGAAGGCGCCTATGATTTCTTGGTGAAGCCTTTTGACCTCGAGGAGCTCAAAATCGTCATCAAAAAGGCCCTCGAGCTGCATCGGCTCACGCGTGAAGTGGAACGGCTGCGCAATCAGCTTGAGCTCGACTTGGACTTTGAACCCATCATCGGCCACAGTAAAGAGATGCGTGCGGTTTTTCGCGTGGTCAAAATGGTCGCCAAGAGCAACGCCACGATCCTCATTCAGGGGGAGTCCGGCACGGGCAAGGAGCTGATCGCCAAGGCGCTGCACCACCACAGCCAACGGAAGAATCAGCCCTTTGTCGCCATCAATTGCGCCTCGCTGCCGGAGACCTTGCTGGAAAGCGAGCTTTTCGGCCATGTGCGCGGCGCCTTCACGGGGGCCATGCACAACAAGAAAGGTCTTTTTGAAGAGGCCCATGAAGGCACGCTCCTGCTCGATGAGATCGGCGATACTACGACGGCCTTTCAGTCCAAACTGTTAAGAGTTCTGCAAGAGAACGAGATTCGCCCATTGGGTAGCAATAATAACATCAAGATTGATGTGCGGGTAATCGTCGCAACCAACAGAGACCTCAAGAAAGAAGTGGAGCGGATGTCTTTCCGTCAGGATCTCTTCTATCGACTCGCCGTGGTACCGATTACCGTGCCGCCGCTCCGGGAGCGAAGAGAGGACATCCCTTTGCTCGTCAATCACTTCATCGACAAACACGCCAAGCTAAATGGCCTGCAACCGAAGGGGATCTCCTCAAATGCGCTAAGACTTCTGATGGATCATGGCTGGCCTGGAAATGTAAGGGAGCTGGAAAACGTCATCGCCCGTGCTGTATTGATCAACCCCGGTCCTGAAATTGATCCCGAGACGCTATTTTTTACTCCTTTAACGGAACGACAAATTTCGACCTCCCTGCGCCAGACGATCAAAGGCGTGAAGGAAAGCATGGAGCGGGAAAAGATCGCGGAGGCTTTGAAACAAGCCAACGGTAACCGCTCCTACGCGGCCAAGCTTCTAGGAATCAGCCGCTCCGCGCTCTATAACAAGCTCAGGATATAAGCCCTCGACAATCTGACGTGTGGCCAGCAGCTCGAGGAGATTGGCCCGCGTGACTTCGCATGCTGCCGACCTGTAACTCAACTGAAGTTGTCTATTTGTTTGGACACTGCTGTCCATGACGACGGACATCGGAACAGACTCCGAGCCGCCGTCTTCCCCTAAAGTGGACTAATATCGGATGGCAACGCAGTTGGCTTGGGTGGCATCAAACTTGCCAAAGCATTAGCAGACACACCGACCGGAGGAAACCGGCATGACAGATTCGTTCTCGCCACCGATGCGTTGCGGGCTTGTGCTGGCAGGCGGAGACGGGATGCGGCTTAGGCCGCTCGTCACTCAATTGACAGGAGATAGCCTTCCGAAACAGTACGTCAGTCTGGTCGGGACCCGTTCGATGCTCGAGCACACTTTCGACCGGGCTGAAAGGCTGATTCCTGCCGAACGTCTTCTCACCGTCGCGAACCAGAATCACCTGGGATATCGCGAAGCCCAGCGACAGCTTGCGCAGCGACCCACGGGAACCGTGCTGCTCCAACCCAAGAACAAAGAGACTGGACCAGGGATTCTCTTCGGATTAATGCATGTAGCCAAAAAATATCCCGGTTCCAATGTCGCGGTCTTTCCGTCAGACCATTTCGTTCTGCAGGAAAACCTTTTTATGGCTTATGTGGCTTTGGCGTTCCACGTAGTGGAAAGCAATCCTTCAGCGATCCTCGTGTTAGGTATCGTGCCGGATGGGCCGGAAGGGGAATACGGCTATATTCTGCCGGATGGAGACGCGCGCGATCTGTTAGCGCCGTTGCGAGTTCATGACGTCAAGCTCTTCATTGAGAAGCCGGGCCCCGAGGCGGCACAAGAAATGGTCCTGGGAGGTGGGTTGTGGAACACGATGGTCATGGTTTTTAACACCACCACCCTTCTTGACCTGGTGCGAAGGTTGACCCCGGAACTTTACGATCCTTTCCAAAAAATCGAGAAAGCCATCGGCACCTGCAAAGAAAAATCAGTTGTGGAAGAGATTTACCGCCAGATCAAACCGAAGAACTTTTCAGTGACGGTATTGGAAGCGCTTTCTCTGCTTCGCCCGCCTTGTATCTCTGTTCTTCCCGTTTCAGGAGTCTTTTGGAGCGATTGGGGATCAGAATACCGCATCGTCAGCACGCTCAGGAAAACCGGGTATCTGCAACGTTTTCAAGCCGCCGTAGAGACGAGACTCTGCGCGATGGGGAGCAGCCTATGACTGTAAAAGGGACAGCGGCCTTTCTCTCTCAAAAGGATAACGTGCTTCCCAGTCAGTATTGGGAAACGGTCACGAGAAAGGACTGCTTAGAACCGGAGCAGAAGCTCATGCTCGCCGTCTTGGAAGACGCCATCTGGAGCTACATAACCTACCCGTCGAAACGCGACCCGCATTTTTTTGAGGTCGAGGATTGGTTTTGGCAAGAGAATAGCGATTGGCTGTTTTCTTTTGAAAATATTTGCGATTTCCTTAACTTAAGCCCCCAGCGTATTCGCCAAGGGCTACTGCGGCATAAGAGCCAACAGCCGACGGAGAGATTCCAGATGGTTCTAAGCAAAACACTCAAAACCATGAAACGCCATCGCGTCATTAAGTCATTTATTTGGACTCACAAAACCAAGGCCAGACCGGGCAATTATCCTCGTATATCCTGAAGAACCGCCGGCCCCGCACCTGAAGGCAAGCCAAGACAACCTCGTCGTTGCCTCGACGTGGCATTGGTCATTCGTTGCGAGCGCACTCCTCTCTGTTCGCACAGATGTCACCGCAACGAAAGAGTTTACGTCCCTCAGAATTTCACGGGACATTCATTATCACTTGCGATCACCCTTGACCAAGAAAACTGAACCGAAGGGCGAGGCTGGAGACCGCAGGGCCTAGAGCCGGTAGAAGTTCTGTCAGGCCCGGACCCTTGGAATAAGCAGTGAACGGGGTTGGCAGGGTGGCCATTGAGGCTGAGGCCCATCGGCTGCGGCCGGAAGGCTTGCCCCTGAGCACCACTTTCGGGGGAATCAGCCAGGGTTTAGTTGCATGCAAGTGGCTGGATGGCATGCAGGTTGCTCGTTTTCTGAGATGTAGCCGGTACCGACAAACAACGGCGTCTCGGATATCGGACAGCGGGAAATACAATGAAGGTCATAATGAAGACTCCGGCTTCTATCATCTGTCTGCTGATTCCCGCTTGTCTCGTGCTAGCTCAGGAAAAATCCGAGACCGATCGCAAGGATTCAATCGGACGAGGCAAATATATCGTCGACCAAGTGGCCATGTGTATCGAGTGCCACACGCCGAGAGACCAAAACGGGCGACTCCTCGGTACTAAATATCTCGAAGGCGCGCCCGTTCCTGTGAAAGAACCGCCTTTTCAAAAGTTCAAGTGGGCCATCAAAGCCCCCGCGTTGGCCGGCTTGCCGGGCTATACGAAGGAACAAGGTGTCCGTTTGCTGACTGAGGGAATTACAGCCGACGGAAGATCTCCGGATCCCCCCATGCCGCGGTTCCGCCTCAATCGCTCGGATGCCGAGGCCGTAGTGGCCTATTTGAAATCGTTGCGGTGATTGTCAGGTGAATCGATTTTGCTCTGGCTAGCACCGGTGTAGCTTGTTTTTGTAAGAGCCACAAAATGCTCGGCAACGATACGGGTTCCGAATGGAGAGAAATGACGGTCGTTCTCGAAGTAGGGATTTTTGCCGGCCGCAAATGACCGTTCATAAATATAGCGGCTCATGTCCTCGCAACGGAAAAAATACTCCTGGCATATGTTCAGGCCGGCAGGGCGCCTCGGATCCAGATCCACGAACTCCGGAGAACGTCGCGCGAAGTTTGCATAGATCTCTGAATCGTCAGGATGTATCACGATATGAACGTGCCAGGAACGCCCACGGGCGGCGTCAACAAGACCATCCAAGAAAAACTTGAGAGCGAGCCTTTGTCTTTCGTTAAGGGGACGGGGCTTCAAGTAATTCATCGGGTCCCGAGCAAAAAATATTCGAATCGGTTCTCCTTGGCCTATGCTGTACTGCCAGAGTTTGACCGGAGGGCGGGCCGCCTCGGCGTGAAACACGGAATACGTCCAGGTGGAGCGGCGCCAGTGATCAAAATAGAACGACCATTCGAACAATCTGTTAAACGGCCCCGACATCTTGAGAAAACC
Organism: Candidatus Udaeobacter sp.; assembly: GCA_035641275.1. Classification (GTDB taxonomy): domain Bacteria; phylum Desulfobacterota; class Binatia; order UBA9968; family UBA9968; genus DASQUN01. Next base: position 9,996 of record DASQUN010000745.1, read on the forward strand.
CCTGACAAAGTATTTGTTGAGACTGACAAAGTCATTGTAAGCGTAAATGTAAAAAGCAACGTGCGCTCCAGGCTCGATTCTGTCGGCGACATATCGCAATGTCGATAGGTAATCGACGGGACTATTGCCCGTAACCCCGAAGACGCAAGCCCGCAGTCCCATACCGGCGAGCACGGGCCCCAAGGTCTGGCCATAGGGCAATCGACTTCCATAAATCATCGAGTCGCCGATAAGGACGAATCGGCATCGGTCGGGATTACCTCTGCTGGTCTCCGGGTCAGCGCGAAAGCCGTCGGCACCGATTGAGATCTGATTAACCCCAAGGGATGGATTGCGGCCATTCGTCTCGTTCACTGCCGGATTCGTAACCCGCAGATTCGCACGATAGTGCGACCGATCGAAGCTCTTATAGTGATCGGCGTTCAAGCCGGGCCGTCTGGAAAACCACACGGCCTCGAACAGAAGCAAAGAAACCGGCAGCACTGCAATGAAACCGGTGAAGCGGAGCAAATTGAATTTCCAAAAAACCAACCAAAAAATGATCACCCAAACCGGCCAGGCGATTAGAGGCCCCGCCAAGGACTTGCTGATCAGACCGACGAGGGCAGCGTACACCGTGCCCATCACAAGAGACAGCACAAAGATTCCGATACCCTTTGAAGCGATCCGCATATAATGGCTAACCGGTTTTGCCCCCATGACTCGCGTTCGGCTTTAGGGGTAGAGACGGATCACGTCCCGCTTCTATACTTCTTGGATTCCGGCCCGCCGCCGCTGTACGGGATTTGGCTGGAATGACAATAGAAACTAGCCGACGATTCAGAGACATCCCCGCTACCCGGCTACGCAATGAATTCGTATTTCCCGCAGCGCGCCGATTTCGAACCGGTCGGTCGGCCACACCACGGTTGTAGAACCGTATTCTTCGATGACCGCCGGTCCTGTGTGGGTGAATCCTGGTTCGAGCGAATCGCGGCTGAAAATGTGTGAGTTAATCCAACCACCCGAGCTGCCGAAGTAAACTTTTCGAGTCGTGGCAGGCTGCCGTTTTCCCGCCGCACGCGGCAAACACGCGATGTTCGGCCGCTTGAGGCGCGCGAAGGCGGACAGATGGAGTGCCTGGAATTCGGCCGGCGCTTTAGGATCCGCATGGCCGTAACGCCGCCGATAATCGCCTTCGAACGCTGTGCGTATGGCGGCGACGTCTTTAAGCCCGGAGACCGGGACTTTAATATTGTGTCGTTGGCCGCGATAGCGCATCTCGGCGTGGCGTTCGAAGAAGACCTCCCCTGTCCCGAATTCGGACTCAAGCGCGGCGACTGATTCTTTCTCCATCGCGCCAAAAATATCGGTCATACGGGTGACCGAATCTTCATTGAGCAATTTGACGAAAGTCTCTGACGTATCAATCCTGGCATCCGCCAACAGCATGCCGCTGGCGGAAAAGTTGCCCGGCTCGGGGGGAATGACAATGGTAGGAATAGACAGCTCGTGCGCCAGCGCGCAGGAGTGGAGTGGTCCTCCGCCACCGTAGCTAAAGAGAACGAAATCGCGGGGGTCGAGCCCGTGTTCGACCGAGATGCGCCGGATCGCTCCCGCCATAATCACAATGACAATGGAAATAATGCCATCCGCCATCCCGATCATGCCGTCGCGGCTTGGGTAGCACAATGGCTCGGCGATGCGCTGTTGGATGGATCGCTCCGCCGCGTCCAAGCTGAGTTTCATCTCGCCGCCTAGAAAACGGTCGGCGTTCAGACGCCGGAGAACAAGATTGGCGTCGGTGACCGTCGGCTCCGTTCCGCCGCGGCCGTAGCACACAGGACCCGGTGTTGAGCCGGCGCTTTGGGGTCCGACGTGCAGCCGCTTTTGCGAATCGATCCAGGCGATGGAGCCGCCGCCCGATCCGACTTCGACGATGTCGATGACCGACGATTTGATGGGAAAGCCGCGAACGTAGCCGTTGGCGTAGTAGACGGAATTTACGGTGAAGCGTCCGTTTTCAACGACGGCGCATTTCGCTGTCGTACCGCCCATGTCGAACGCGACAACGTTCTTGAAGCCGAGCGCTTCGGCATAGGCGCTCGCGCCAATGCAACCACCGATAGGGCCGGATTCGATCAAGCCGATGGGTTGCCGACAGGTTCGTTCCGCGGACAATAAGCCGCCGTTCGAACCCATCATGAAAAGTGACCCGCCAAAGCCTTGGGCTCTGAGGTCGTTGTCGAGCCTGCGAACGTAAGTGCTCACTTGCGGGCCGATATAGGCGTTGGCCGCCGCCGTAGAGCATCGCTCGTATTCGTACCATTCGCGCGTCAGATCGGTGCTGAACGTGACATAGACATCGGGGAGAAGTTTCTTTAATTTTGCGGCCGCGGCTTCCTCGTGAGCCGGATTAGTGTAGGAATTCATGAAGAAGATAGCGACAGACTCCACGCCGGATGCTTTTAATTTTTCCGCAAGCCTTTCCAGCGCGGGCATGTCCAGCGGACAAACGATCTCGCCCTTGCTGCCCATGCGTTCCCGCACTTCGAGACGGAGTTCCCGTGGAATCAAGGGTTCATCACGTTGGTAATGAAGGTCGAAAGGATTGGGGCGATTGCCGCGAGCAATTTCCAGAATGTCTCGAAATCCCGCGCTCGTCACCAATGCCGCCTTGGCGCCGCGTCGCTGGATCAGCGAGTTGATGACCAGCGTGGTGCCGTGATTGACCAGCGTGGATTCGCTTGGTTTGACCTTAGCCTTTTCAAAACAATCGAGAAGTCCCTCCACCAGATTGTCGTAAGTCGTAGGGCTTTTCGCATAGATCACCGTCTGGGTTTCATGATCGAAGGCGACGATATCAGTGAAGGTACCGCCGATATCGACGGCGACGGCATACGGCATCCAGTGCTCCTGTTCAAAGTTCCAGGTTCAAGGTTCCAGGTTCCAGGCTTTGAGTTCCGAGTTGAACCTTAAGCCTTGAACGTCATTTGCGCCGCGCGTTTCCGTCCGGGTCAACAGTGACGCCGTAATCTTCCCGCGCGCTCTCGCGCGAGACAAAACCGCGGAGGACGTCGCGCTCGACCAGCTCGACCGGTCGCTCCCTAGGATCACCGTAGCCGCCGCCCCCACCGGTGGACATGCGCACGCGATCGCCGACCTGCAAGGGACAATTTTCGGTTTTGTAGAGCAGCTCAGGTTCCTGTTTCCCGTTCTTAATAATCAATACTTGACCCGACTTCCCGGCTTCGGCGCCTTGCACGCCCCAGGGCGGGCAGCCGATGCGGTCGAAGTTCGCCCACAGTTCGCAGGGCGCGAGTAGAATGTACTGTTTATCGAATCCCAATCCACCGCGCCATTTCCCGGGGCCGCCTGAATCTTGCCGCAAACAAAATTCTTCGACGCGGTACGGGTACATCGACTCCTGCAGCTCGATGGGGATCAACCGTGTGTCGCCGTGCGCCATCGTGCGAAACGGCCCGGCACCATCATGCGTCGCGCAAGCCCCCCACCCACCATGGCCACTGTCGTTGGCTTTAAACGGCGCGCCCGTATCGGTGCGTTTGCCGGAAAAACTTAGCGAGGAAAAAGTCCCGAAATGAGCCCCGGTTACGCGCTGAGGCAACACCGGCTCCAGCGCTTTAATGATACAGTCGATGACCGTCGGAAATGGAATGCTGTAAAGCCCCATCGCCGCGGTCGGCTCAGCGCTCAACAATTTGCCTTCGGGAAGAATCATTTTGAGCGGCCGAAAGGTGCCTTCATTGGCCGGTTCGTCTGTGGCAATCAAGTACTTGAAAGCAACGCGCGCCGTGGTTCGCCCGCCGCCGTAAAAGCCCGAGTTGATGCAGCCGCGCACCTGTGCCGACATCTCGGAATAATCGATGGTCATCTCATCATCGTCGATAATGACTTTGACCTTGATGGGAATCTTCTCGTTCCCCATGCCGTCATCGTCGAGAAAGGCTTCGGCTTCATAGGCCCCATCTGGGATGGCGCGAATCTTTTCCCGGGTGGCCGCTTCGCATTGATCGAGAATGATATCGAGGGCTCCCAGAAAATAGTTCGCTCCATACTTGTCTGCCATCGCTTGCGTAAGGTCGCGACCCAACAAGCAGCCGCCGAGCTGGGCCTCGATATCGCCCAAGAGCTCCAGCGGAAACCGCGTGTTGTTCTCGATGATCCGGTACACTTCTTCGATGGGCTCACCCTTCGACCAGAGCTTGATCGAGCGGAGCTGCAAGCCTTCCATGAAAATATCGGTCGAAGAATAAGAAACCGAGCCGATGGCCGAGCCGCCGATGTCGATCCAATGGCAGTTGACGGCGAAGAATCCGATCAGCTCATCCCTCTGGGTACCGGCAAAAACCGGCGTGTACATCACCGTATTGTTGAGATGCTGTCCTTGAACCGCCGCGTGATTGCAGACGACGACGTCGCCTCTGTAAAGATGCTCCCGGCCGTAGATCTCCAATCCATCGCGCACCGCCATGCCGACTGAATCGGCAACGAAAACCGGCATGCCGCCGGTGCTCTGCGCCAGCAACTGCCCATCGATACCGACGAATCCTACGGCGTAATCCTTATACTCGTAGATATAGGGGCTGAAAGC
>DASQUN010000746.1:0-2896 GCA_035641275.1 Candidatus Udaeobacter sp.
CGCTACGCTGCACGCTATCCACTATCACTATGTCAACGTCGCGAGGAGGCAGTCGGAATTGGCCAAAAGGGAACGCGCAAGCCTGGATCACATCCTGAGTCCGCCATTATTGGACCGTGAACTCGGGCCGGAAGAGATTCAGCGGGAGTTGGACAACAACGCGCAAGGCATTCTAGGTTACGTCGTCCGTTGGGTCGATCAAGGAGTCGGTTGCTCCAAAGTGCCGAACATCAACAACGTCGCCCTAATGGAAGATCGAGCGACGCTGCGGATTTCGAGTCAGCACATCGCTAACTGGTTACATCATGGTATCGTCACCGAGGAGCAGGTGAGGAAGACTTTCGAACGCATGGCGGAAATCGTTGACCGGCAGAACAAGGGCGATCCCAACTATCGCAACATGGCGCCCCATTTCGAAAAGAGCATCTCGTTTCAGGCGGCCCTGGATCTAGTATTCAAAGGACGAGCGGCGGAAAACGGCTACACCGAACCGGTGCTGCACGCTCGGCGACGGCAAGTCAAAGCGGCACGGTGAGTTGTCACTTAGCGCTTTGCGGATAACATCTTTGAAGGTATGCGAGCGCGCAGGTGGACCGCTGAAAAAATCTCCCGTTCGCTGCGGCGAGCTCAGGTGAACGGAGAGGGGAAAGATTTAACATTTTCCGTTCGTGCTGAGTCTGTCGAAGCCCGCGTGCCGGTATTTCACAACCTTTGAGCACAAGTGGTCGGCTCAGCTCCACGGACGAGCCGCCAGCGCTTTGATGTCGCTTACGACATCGACGACCGCCGGTCTGTTTGCGGCGAAAGCCCGCTCCAGCGCGCCCCTTAACTCGCTCGGTCTCTCGACTCGAACGCTGAAGCAACCCATCGCTTCGGCGACTCTTGCCAGGTTAATGTCTTCGAACACCCACATTTCACGCGATCTGCCGCGCTGCTCTCCGCCGTAGGCCGCGTCAAATAATCTGGTCTCCTGATTGAGCGAGCGGTTATCATTCACGACGATAACCGCGTTGATGCCGAAGCGGACAGCGGTCTCAAGTTCGGCCAGGTGATAATAGAAGCCACCGTCGCCGGTGAAGCATAAAACCGGAGTGTCAGGAAGAGCGCATTTTACGCCCAGCGATGCTGGGAAGGCCCAGCCGAGCGAGCCGGCACAGCGAATGTACCTTTGGCCTGGTTTGTTGAGCTCGATCATGGTTCCTGTCCAGATGCCGGAGTGGCCTGTATCCGACACGACTACGGCGTCGTTAGGCAAAAACTCGGTGATCTCTCTGCAGATCCGTTCCGGTCTCATCGGCACTGCATCCGAATTGCGCTGAGCCGCCACTTCCGAACGCCATTCCCTAACGTAACCCTGAAGGCGGTTAAGCCACTCCTCTCTGGGTTTCGCGGGCCCAGGCGCTTCGATAAACTTCCGCAATGTTACTTTGGCGTCTCCCATGAGGCTGACGACGTTGGGATAATTTTTCCCTAGTTCCTGTGCTTCGATATCCAACTGTATGACTGTGGTCCCGATAGGAGGAACCTTCCAATTGTTGGTCACCTGGCTGCCGGTGTGACTGCCGATGAAAAAAACCAGGTCAGCCTCAGCCACCGCCCGATTGGCGCACCATCGTGAGTAGGTCCCCACAACGCCAACTGAAAGTGGGTGGTTGTCGGCAATGGTTGCCTTGCCGTTAAGCGAGCTGGCTACCGGGATCGATAGCAGCTCAGCCACTCGCACGACTTCCTCATTTGCTTGCGACGCCGTGACGCCGCCGCCGGCCACGATGATGGGTCGCTCCGCTTGAGCCAGCGCATTGATCGCCTCGCGAATCTTTTCCGGCTCCGGCTCCGGCCTGAAGGCCGGGTAGCGCTTAAATGGCTCTTCGACGATCAGCTCCAGCTCTCCCTCCTCTTCCACCACGTGCCCGTGACTTCCCCGCATCTCCAGGTGCACGGGGCCGGGAGCGCCGCTGGTGGCTGCCCGAAACGCCTGGCGCACAATATCAGGTAGCCGCGTCACCTTGTCCACCTGCGCGTTGAACTTCGTCAGAACATTGAAGAGGGGAAAATCATCGATTTCCTGATAGACATGTCGGTATTTAGTCTCCGGCTGCTGGCCACCGGTAATGGCGATCACCGGCGAACAGGCCATGTAAGCATCCCTTAGTCCCGCGGCGAGGTTGGCAGCGCCGATCGTTTGAGCCATACAGATCCCCGGTTTATGAGAGGCGCGCGCATAGCCATCGGCCATATAGGCCGCCGCCTTCTCGCCGTGGGTCGTCACGCGCCGGATATTCATATCCTCCATCTCCGCCAATGCCGGCAGCAGCATCGTGGGAACAAAAAAGATATGGGTCACGCCATACGCCTGCATCGCCTCGGCAAAAAAGCGCGAGCCAGTCATGAGAGCCATAACTATTCCCTCCTTAACGGGCCGATGAATAACCCCGCAGCAAGCTGCGAAGCATCAGAACTCGGCGTTAAGATTTGTCTTAAAGGCGTCATCCCCGAATGTTTTTATCCGGGGACAGTTCCAAATCCCCCTGGATTCCCGCTTAAAGCATGCGGGAATGACGGACTTCGGATTGGCGATTACTTAACGCAGCAAGCTGCGGGGAATCAACCCACAGGCACTGAAAAAGGCCATCGCCAAAATAATTGTTGAGGATTGAAGATAGAGGATAGAAGATGGCGAGCTTCGATTTCTATTCTCGATCTTCGTTTGTTGCAAATCCACTCGCAGGTCCCCCGCGCGGAGACTGTGTCGTAATCGAGTTCATTGATTCGACAAGCGACCAGGAAAGGTTGCGATCCGCAACGTTGGCACGCGCCCGTGAAAATCCCCCTTTATCCCCCTGAAGGTGTGAGAAATTCGGGTAAGCAGAGGGTTTGATTTGCCGCGTTGAGATTT
>DASQUN010000747.1:0-6273 GCA_035641275.1 Candidatus Udaeobacter sp.
CGAAAGCACGGAAAGCGACCTGGAAAGCCAACCGCCGCGCCTTACCACGAACCAGGAAATCACCGAGGCCAGAATCATGCTGGCGGTGGCGGCGATGGCGGCGACAATGATCGTGTTTTTCATCGCCAGAATGAACTCGTACTGCTGAAATATTTTCGTGTAATTGGAAATCGTCAAAAATTGCAAAGCGCGCATCGATGGGGCCCGGTAGAAGGGCAACAGACTCGTCCACAAGAGAATCAGAAAAGGCAGCAAGACCGCGAGAACGAAGTAGGCGCCGATGACGCCGAGGGCGAGATACTTCCAGGCGCCAAGCTTGACGATGCTGGGCCGATACCCCTTTCCCGTTACGACGGCGAACTTGGCGGACATCCTGACAGAAAAAAGATAAAAGGCCATCAGGACGACGCCGATAATCAAGAACAGCATTCCGAAAGCTGCTGCGACCGAATAAGACAGCTCGCCCAACTCCTCGGCGTTGACCAGCAAGAATATTTTAGTGCTGAGAACCGGATAGTTGGCCGTCAGACCTAGAGCGAGAGGTATTTCGAAGATCTCCACGTAAATGACCGTGAAATACACGAGCACGGCTAACACGCCCGGCGCCATCAACGGCACGGTCACCCGGCAAAGCGTGCCGAGCCTGCCGGCGCCGCTGGTGGCCGCGGCCTCCTCCAGCCGGGGATCGGAGTTGCGGAACAACGGTATGAGCATTAGCCACATGGAGGGGACGGACAACAGCCCGGTGACAAAGATCATCCCCCAGACGCTGTAAATGTTGAAAGGTCCCCGAAATGTCTCCAGGGCAAATAGATAGCGAATCAAATTGTTCAGCAACCCGTTGTTGGGATTCAGTAAAAAAATCCACCCCACCGCCACCGCGAAAGGCGGGATGACCATAGGGACGAACATCGCCGTGTACATGAAATTTCGTCCCGGTAAATCCGTCCGTTCCACCAGCCACGCCAGAAAGAATGCAATGGGCAATGCCAGCGCCAGCGATCCCGCGGCGTAAAAGAAAGTGTTTTTTAACAAGGTGTAGGTGCTGGCCTCCATGAACACCGTTCGGAGGTTGGAGAACGTCCAGCCGGCATCAGAAAACGGCAGGGCATCGGGAGGGCGCAGGCTTGAGATGCCGAGGACGATGAGGGGCGCTCCCACCATCGCGAGCAGCAGGATGGCCAGGAACAGAGGGAAGATGTTTTTGGGCATCGGGAGATGCCACGTCACCGGCCGAGGCAAGTTCAAAGCAACCCTAGCCATACTCAATTCCTCCCTAAGCCGTGGCCGTACTGACTCGCTACTTCGCTAACCCCGCATAAATCTTGGACGCCGCGGTATACACGTCCTTGCGTTGTTTCTCTTGTTCCTCAGTCAAATGGGTGAGGAACTGTTTTTTGGTGATGCCATGAGATTTGTAGAATTTCGCCACGACGCTATTGTCGCCCTCTCTGAATGGCCTCAGGTGTCCGCGGTTTACGCCGACTTCCTCGGGGAGTCCCGTGGATAGCCAAGCGGTGAACAGCTTGGACATATTCGGGTACTGCGCGGTTTTCACCGCGCAGATACTCTGGTTCAGCCCTGGCTGTACGGCCATCTTGGCGCCAACCTCCGGCTTTTTGAATGGCCAAAGGGCAATGGGCGCGCCCTTGTTCATGTAGCCGATAACCGCGGTGAAGGCGGCCGTGGCTATGGGCGCCTCGCCCGCCACTACTTTCGCTGTCGCTCCCGGGCTTCCGCCGGACGCGACGATCGGATTATTGGCTTTCAGGCGACGCGCCAAATCCACCATACGTTTTTTGCCTTCCTCGTAGTTCCACTGAAGGGACATCATGCCCAAAGGCACCGCAAGGTTGGACACGATGAACCGGTTTTTCCATTTGGGGTCGGTGAGATCCTCGAGATTTCCCGGCAAGTCTTTTTCGGACAGCATCTCGGTATTGTAGATGAAGGCCCAGCTGAACCTGTAGTAAAGCAGGCAAGGAATTCCCGGTCTGGAACGGTTGGCGTAGTTTTCCATTATTCCGGGAAACACCTCGTCGGGGAAAACCGACCAGTCCACCTTTTGCAAGCCGACAAGCTCGTCGACCTGCGAAGCGGTGATGCCGCTGCCGTTGATCACGTCATATTTGGCTCCTCCGGCCACTCTCGCCGGCAGTTCTCTCACGTGACCTGGGTCGGAGACGACCTGTGCGGCAAAGCCGAATTTTTTCTTGAACCCACGCTCGAGGGCCGCGACATCGTCGGGATCGTAGTTCGGACCCGAAACGACGACCTTGGCCTCTTTCTTGGCGCCGGCCAGGATTTCGTCATAGGAATCGCCCGCTAGTAATCGAAGAGGCGCCGCAAGCGATGAGACTAAAAACAGTATCACGACCAGGCCGTGGAATTGGCAGGAACCCATATGAACCTCCTTGGCCGAGCCCGGGACGTTCTCTCGATTCGATCAAGAACGCTTATTTATTTCGCGGAGAGAAGCGCCTGAGCTTCGGCGGTTAGCCTTGATGTTAGAGTGACCTTTTCAATTTCTTGCCCTGGTGATCCCTAAACGTCGATGGCGGTTTTAATGAATCCTTGTTGTCTGACTATGTCTGCGGTCAGAAAGGAAAGAGCGAGAAGGATGTTCGATCCACTCGCCCAAAGTTTCAGAAATTGTTCCCGCCAAAAAGTTGTCTCCCTTATTTATTGCGGCGGGAAAACTTCCAGCCTCATTTCATCCGGCACCGATTCGCCTTCGTAGCCGGTCGTGACTTTCGCCGTCACTTCCTTTCCCGGCTCCAGTTTTCCCTTGCTCGGCGCTTTGGCGACGCCGCCCAACCAGCCGCCCGTGTCCGTTTTGCCCTGGCCAAAGACGCTGTAGGACTGCGGCTCGTCCGCGGTGTTTTTTAACACGACATCCATTTTGAGCCGGCCGATTTTTTTCCCCTCCTTGGCATCGATATAGGGCTTCACGCTGACCACCTCGGCCGGTGCCAGGGTCCTCACGACGATGACGTTGGTGCCGTTCTTTAGAGTCTTTTCTTTCACTCCTTGGGCCACGGCGCTGCCGCCGGGGGCGCAAAGCAGAAAAGCAATTGCGATAAAAAACGCCGATGTGAGTTTGGTCTTCATTTCTGTTCCTCCTGATTGTGTCTTTTCCGAAAACCCTTACGCATGTTCAATCACCAGGCAGCGCTCGGAGGGCAAATGGAGAAACACTTCCCGGCTTTTTCCGATCTCCTTGATAGCGTTGCTCTTGACTCTGCATTCCTGCTCTCCGACTCGGACGTGATACTCCACGGAATCGCCTTGAAACGTCGCCACCAGAATCTCACCCGGAATGACGTTATTCGGCACTTGTGGTTTGGCTTCGAGGAGCTGTATCCCTTCGGGTCGGATCAAGAGTTGAACATTGTCATTCGGCTTGGCTCCTTTGGGCAGGGCGCAGTCGATGCGGCCGACGGAGAGTTGAATCGCCCCCGTTCCGCTGGAGGCGGGAGCCGTAGCGACTTTGCCGCTAAAGATGTTTGTTTTGCCGATGAAATTGGCCGTAAAGGCATCTTTTGGCTCCAGATAGATCTGCCTAGGTGTCCCCTCCTGAATGATGACGCCAAAATTCATTACCGCGACTCGATCGGAGAGGGCGAGCGCTTCGGCTTGGTCGTGGGTGACGTACAACGTGGTGATTCCCAGTCGGCCGACAAGCAGTTTGAGCTCCACACGCATTTCCTCGCGCAGCTTGGCGTCCAAGTTGCTCAGCGGCTCATCCAGTAAGAGAACACGCGGTTCATATACCAACGCGCGGGCCAAAGCGACCCGCTGTTGTTGTCCGCCGCTCAGAAACGGCGAAGGACGGTCGGCGAAAGCTTCGAGTTGCACCAGGCTGAGCGCTTTCATGACTTTTTCGCGCAGCTGGTCCTTCGAGACTTTTCTTTTGCTGTGTTTCAAAGGGAACGCGACATTGTCGAATACCGTCATGTGGGGCCAAATCGCGTAGGATTGAAAAACCATGCCGATGTCGCGCTTGTGGCCGGGGACGATGATGTTTTCGCTCGCGGAAAAAACTTTTTCTTCGCCGATCGAAATCATGCCGCCGTTGGGCTTTTCCAGACCGGCCACGCAACGGAGCGTGGTTGTCTTGCCACAACCGCTCGGTCCCAGCAGAGTATAAAACTCGCCCTCTCCGACGCGAAAGCTTATTCCTTTGACGGCGGCTTCGTCGCCCCCATAGCTTTTTACGAGGTTTTCAACGGTTAACATCGGAGATCCCTCGAATCCCTAAGTTAAGGATTCTCTTACCTTCGCTTTGGACGCGAAATATTGTCCGAGAAAAACCAGGGTGAACGTGATCGAAACCATTAAGACGCCGACAACGCAGGCGTCTTGGACTTTGGCTTGTTCCCAGAGATTCCAAATCAAAACGGAGAACACCAGGCTCTTGGGCGTGTAGAGCATGACTGGAATAGTAAACAGAGCAATGCTCAGCATTGCGCTATAGAGCCAGCCGTTGACAAGAGCGGGAACCAGTAGCCGGAGCGTGATGAGGCAAAAGGTCTTTAACCAGCCCACGCCGCAAACTTCGGAGGCCTCTTCCAGCTCCTTGTGCAGCTGAAACATGGCGCCGATCATGATCCGGCTGCCGTAGCTGATGCGTTTGGTGATCAATCCGATAATGATAATCCACAGAGTTCCGTAGACCGGAATAAGCCAGTTGATTCGCAGATACAAGATAATCAAGCCCACCGCCACCACGATGCTCGGGATCGCATGGGGCAAAAAAGTGAGCAGGTCCAAATAGCGGCCGCCGCGAATCTTCGCGCGCACGACGAACCAGGCCGCCAACGATGAAAGTATCATCGTTCCGGTGGCGACGATAAAGGTGACGAAAACGGTATTCCTGAGCGCCAAGCCGAACTGCGGAATCCGCCCGAGATTGTGATAGCCTTCGAAAGAAGCATTCGATAGGGCGGCGAGGGACGGCGGTTGCAAGTAGGGAAGCATACTGCCCCAGATCAAAACCAACAATGGAAAAATGACCGAGAAGGCGAAAAAGACTACGGTGAATCCCAACGCGGCGTAGCGCCAGCGGCCTAGATCGATGATGCGCGGCCGGTAAGCCTTGCCTGTAATGGTTGTGAATCTTTCCGAATGTTTTGTCGCTCGCGTGTAGAAATAAATTAGCAGAGCGCTGAGGACGACAAAAATGATCGAAACAGCCGCGGCCACGCTGTATTGGGGCATTTGCGTGGTCGTGTGCGTCGCAAAAAATATTTTGGTCGTGAGCAATTGCATGCCGATGGGAAGGGCGATAATCGCGGGAATCTCGAACGACTCAATGACGGTGATGAAATAGTAGATACCGGCGGCCAGGATACCAGGCAGCATGAGGGGAGCGGTAATCACGCGCGATGTCCGCAAGATCCCCGCGCCGGTTGTATAGGCTGCCTCCTCGAGGGACGGATCCATGCTCTTTAACACCGCTGCCATCATGAGAAAGCTGCCCGGCGTCAGCCGAATCCCCTCCACAAAAATCAACCCTGTCATTGTATAGATATTCAAGGGTGCTTCTTCGAGCCCGAAAACCGTCATCAGGAGATTATTCAAAACGCCGATATCAGGGCTCAGAAGCAAGATGTAAGAGATCGCAAATACCAACCCTGGGATAGCAACCGGGGCAAAGAGCAGGGCATAGGTAACGTTGCGGAATGGCATGTTGGTCCGCTCGACCAGCCATGCGAACAAAGACCCTAACCCCACGGCCACAATGGTTGCACCGATCCCAAAAACGGCGGTATTCCAGAACATCTCGATGAATTTTTCATCACCGAAGACGCTCGCATAGCTTGCAAAGGTAAACGGGACTGTATCGCCGATCTCCCATCCGGGGTGAAAGCTATCCCATAGAAGAAACAGCAGGGGGCCAAGAGTCAGGTAGGCTAACACACCCATGACCCCCCAGTAGACTATCATGCGCAGGCTAAACTTCTCTGCGATGCTTCCCCAGACACCGTTACCGGTCTGAAGCCGGTCTACCTGTGTAGTAGCGGTTGGCATGACTCACAACCCCCGGTAGCTTCGAGCCTATTCAACACCGATGATTTTACGGAAGTCCTCTCCGAACCCCTCTTTCGCTGCCCTGACACCCCACTCCCAGTCAAACGGAACCAAATTCAAGTCCTTAAAGACTTCGTAATTGGGACTGCCCGGGACCAAAGCATTGCCATAACCTCCACACTTGTCCATGCCGTTGAGGTAGTCAGGAGCGCCCATAGCCCAATAAGCCCATAAAGCGGC
>DASQUN010000748.1:0-3759 GCA_035641275.1 Candidatus Udaeobacter sp.
CGTCACTTGTCCTGTCTTTACCATCTGAGGCTCGACAGCCGCACGGTAGGCAGGAAGCGTTTCGTCGTGATATTGCGCCTCGTTCCGTTGAACGGCGAGCCTGGCAGTCGAGCTGGAGCTGTAGCCGGTCACATAATCGTATTTGAGTCCGAGCAGATCAAACGACAACCGAAAGCGAACGTCTTTCGAGCTGCTTGCACTTAAACCAGCAGCTTTGAAGCGTTCGGCTTTTACGAAATCGGCCGGTTTCTTAATGCCGGGCGGCGTGTCGGACCGGATGTAGGAAACCGTCACACCGTGAACACCCGTAATAAAGCCGAATTTTCCCAAGTCCACCCGCAGGCCGGGATCTTTCGTTTGATGATGGAAGAGGCTGCCGGTGAAGTAGCCCGCGGTCAAACCGTCGGGTTTGGCGACCTCGCCGATATAATTAACTCCGGTAATGCCACCGCCACCGCCCATATTCTGTACGATGATGCTCGGATTTCCGGCAATATGTTTTCCGAGGTGCTTGGCGAAAACCCTTCCTTCGATATCCGTTGGCCCCCCGGCCGCGAAATTAATGATGAAGGTCAAAGTCTTACCCTGATACAAAGGCGATTTTTCGGCTGTCCAAGCTTGAGTCGAGAAGGCAACAGCGAATCCAAAAACCACAAGTACGAGCTTTGAATTAGTTCCTCGCATTGATTTAGTCCTTTCGGGTTTCGAGCTTACAAACTAAAAACAGGTCAAAACTTTTTAGCTTTTTCATCGAGCCCTAAGTCTCTTGAGTCTTTTTAGTAGTTGCGAAATCGATAAGGAGTTTCGCCGCATTGGGGTTGCCGCCTTCGCGCTCAAACTGATCCCGCTCAGCGTCACGACAGCGACACAGTGGAGCATGAATAAAGCGGGCTAGCAGCCAAGCCGCCTCGACAAAGAGACGGCCGGTAAAACTTCATTCTGGCTAGTCTGGTATCCCGATCCGGACGAGCCAAGAAAACGCATCGACTACTTTGCTTTCGGGTACAGCGCATCCATCATTAACCGTTTGTGCTGCGCTGGAGTTCCTAGGTATTGATACAGGGTGTGCGCGAGCACGCTGTGGGCCATTAACGGATGACCGTAATCCGTGCCCGGTCCGGCCCAAACCATGTGGGCATAGTTGGTCGCCTGATAGTAGCCGTCGCTGGCTACCGCTTTGGCCTCATGGATGCTCGCCTTGGCCGGCATTCCGCCATCGAGCTTCCATAGCGCTTCGTAGGTTGCCCAGCGGGCCTGGTCAAGGGCGATCGACAGATCGACGCAGTGATCCTGGACGCGCTGGAAACGACCGATGGGCTGACCGAAGACGACCCGTTGGCGCGTATATTCATTGGTGAATTCAAAAATTTCCTGGCAGGCGCCCACCTGGTAGGCACAGAGGATGGGAAGCGCTTTTTCCAGAGCGTTCTCAATAACCTGCCAACCGGCGCCGGCACTGATTACGTTGCCGGCTGGCACCTTCACTTTGTCCAACTTCACCGCGGCCACCGAGATCGTAAATCCGGCATGAATATCCGAGACGGATACGCCGGAACTGCTTCGGTCGAGTAAGACGAGTGCGACCTGGCCGGTCTCCGTTCGTGCGGCACAGATGTAACTTGTCGCCGCGCGGGCATCCAAGACAAATTTCTTACTGCCATCAAGAACAAAGTCATTGCCGGACTTTGTAAGTTTGGTTTCAACGGTTTCCGGTCCGAAATGTGCACCCCTGTCTGTCAGCGCCGGCACCGCGATTCGCTCTCCACTGCAGATTTGCGGCAGCCATGATTTCTTCTGTTCCTGCGAGCCGCCTTCAAAGATAAGCTGCGCCCCGAGGACGCCGCAAGAAAACAGCGGTCCCGGAACCGGCCCGCGGCCCAGCTCTTCAAAAACGACCGCACAATCGGTGAAGGACAGCCCCGCGCCGCCGAATTGTTCGGGGATGAGCATTCCCAGCCAGCCCAGTTCGGCAGCTTTCTTGTAGATATCAGGCTGAAACGTTTCTTTGTCGCGGTACCAGACAGTCATTTTGTGGGACGGCACCCGGGCTTTGACGAAATCGGCCGCCACTTTTTTGAACATTTCTTGTGTTTCGCTGAGTCTAAAGTCCATGGATCTGCCCTCTTTAAGTTCCTTGCGCTATTAGTTTTGCTACGAAATCATCAAGTCCGCCCGAGGTTCGGCAACAAGTCTCGCGTTTCGAGTCTCGGGTCTCGGGTTGGGAGAGGGGAACTCGGGACTCGAAACTTGAGACTAGAACCTCTCATCTAATCCGTCTCCGGCGCTTTTTCCTGGGTCGGACGGCCCAAGCCGAGCCGCCGCGCGAAAATCAGGCGGTCGGTATCGAGTGTGCCACCGCCGTGTAGCTGACCTGGTCCGCTGCGAACACAGTACTCGAAGTCCACGACTTCATGCACCGAAAGATCCTGTACGAGAGCATCGCAGCCCATGATCTGCTGCATCCGTTCGCCGTTTCTGAGGCGAGCCGTGCGCTGGAAGTATCTCTGCTGCACTCCGCCATAGGGATGAGGTATTTTGGCGAACCGATGCCAGAAGTTACGCTGGTTGAAGCGTCGCAGCGTGTTTAGCTCAATCATGATATCGGCGATCACATCCCGGACTTTATCATCTTCAATGAGCGGTTTTCCCCCGATGTAATTCTTCTGACAGTACTCCACGACGCGCTCAACCACCGCATCGACTCCGATTCTGCCATCACCGCCATGCTCAAGCTCCATATGGGTATTGGCGACTTTCCAGCCATTGTTCTCGCCGCCGATCAGATACTTTGCCGGCACGCGTACGTTATCGAAGAAGACGGCGTTCTTGATTCCCATCATCAAATACATGTGTTGAATGGCGATGCCGGGTAGATTTGCCGGAATATGCAGCCAGCCCAGGTTTTCATGGCGCTTACCGTGTGGATTGGTGCAGACCAGGGTCCAGAGATAATCCGGCGGCAGATGGTGGCCCACCATGACCTTCTGGCCGTTGACGATATAATCGTCACCATCGCGGATCGCTTTAGTTTGGCAATTGGCGACGTCGCTACCGCCATGAGGCTCCGTCAGCACCTGCCAAACACAGATTTCCGCGCGAGTGATCGGCGGGAGGAACTCTCGCTTCTGCTCTTCAGTGCCCCACCTGATCAGAACCGGCGCGACAATGCGCGCCAACGTGTAGAACACATGTGACAGATTCAAGCCGTATCTGAAGAGTTCGGTTTCCAAGACCATCTGGTGATCCACCGTAAGCCCGGCCCCTCCGTATTCGTTGGGATAGATGGGAAAGAGCCAGCCCTTTGCCCCTAGTTTTTCAGCAAGACCGCGGCGGAACTTGTATTCCTCTTCGTTCTCCCGAGTTGACCAAGAAGCCGACCATCGCAGATGCTCGGCACCGCGCATGTTCTCTTCCAGCCATGCGCGGACTTCCTTTCTGAACTCGACGACCTGGGGTGGATCTGCGGAAACGTTAAAGTCCATAAAATTCTCCTTTCAGGCCAGTGAAAAGCTCCCATCTGCGTCGTCAGACTGTGTGAATACACAACGAGTTTTCGGTGTGCAAATGAGCCAAGATCACTTTGTTCATTGAGTCCTTCTCACCCCCGCTTGTGGGACTAATTCTTAGCTGTAGGCCTCCATCATCTTGCTCACTCCGAGGATATTGATCACTCGTTTGAGATTATAGGCGAGAATCGTCAGACTCATCTCGCCGCCAACCTTCATTAATCCTCGCATCAGAAAATAGCTTTGATTCATA
>DASQUN010000749.1:0-4202 GCA_035641275.1 Candidatus Udaeobacter sp.
AATAGCGGTTCGGGAAGGATTTCGATGGCCTCTTCGAAACTAAAACTCCAAGAGGAAAACACTTGCCATTATTGTCTTTATTTGGAGCCTCCGCCTGCCTCACGGCTTAGTCCCGAAGAGAAGGGAGGAGAGTTATGAAAAAAAGGGCACGGGGCTGTGGAAAAAGAGGCCGTGAGGAAAGTTTACATAATATATCTTATCAGACATTACAGCAGATTACCATTTTCGCTTCCACGCAGAACCGAATTGGGCGGTTAGACGAATTGCGTGCTTTTAGAGCGCCAGCGAGAAGCTCTAGTAGGCAAAGAATAGAGACCTGCCTGAAGATGATGTATTGCGAAAAGCCCGATGGTTTCAATTGGTTGCTGGTTGACCAGCAGTTTTTGCTTCCAATTCCGCGAGCCGCACCGCCAGCGGCGAGTCAGGATTATCTTTGAGGTACTCTTTATAAGCGGCGCCAGCGGCTTTCGTATCGCCGATCTGCTCCGAGCAGCGCGCTTTGCCGAGGATCGCTCGGTCGCGCAAAGCCGCCTTTATCTTCTCCGCTTCCGAGTAGTGACCGACCGCCTGTTTGCACTCGTCTTTGCGCTCCTCGGCCGATGCGAGTGCGAGCAACCCCATTTGCCGATACAAGGAATTCGGGCGGGTGGCGGCGATAAATCGCTGTGCGGAGGCGATCGCTTTGTCGAGCTCATGGATTGCAAGAGAGCTGTTTGCTTCGTACAGATGCGCAAGAGCCGAATAGTGCGACCAGCGATAGGCTTGGACTTTTTGAAACTCCAAAATGGCGTCCGGATACTTTTCTGACTGATACAGGCTTATGGCTCTGGTGAAGTCCTGAGCGGCGGCGATATCCTGGCGCTCCTTAAAGGCTTGCCAGCCCCAAACTCCGAGCAGCAGGACGACTACTCCCGCCACGCCCGATAGTACCTTGATTTGGTTTTGTTCATAGAACTCCAGCGCTTTTTCGGTGGTTACTTGGAACCAATCCGGTTGGCGGATCTGCTTTCGGGTTAATCTTTTGTTAGCGGTTGCCACAGTCGTTCAGTTTGGCGGGCAAAAGTCGGAGAGGAAGCCGTGAATGGGTAAAACCGCGAAATCTATTGCTTGTATTTAAAGTCTTCCGGCGCCATCTTTTCGAGAATCTCCGCCCATTTTTCTTTGGACACATTGGAAACGTTCTCGACCGCGGCTTCTTTGGCTTCTTCGTTTTGTTGCAGAACGCTGGAAGCTTCTAAAACCGCCTTGGCGACGTAAATCGGACTCTTGGTTCGTAGGGCGAGTGCAATGGCGTCACTGGGCCGTGAATCAATCATCAATTGGCGTCCGGCAAGGCTGAGGTGGACTAACGCGTAATAGGTGTTCTCTTTGAGTTCTGTAATCTCGATAGACTCGACTGAACATCCGACTTCACCGAGAATGTTCTTGAGTAGATCATGGGTCATCGGCCGCGCCATCTTGATACCCTCGATCTCCGTGGCCATGGCCGTGGCTTCCAAAAGTCCGATCCAAATCGGAAGGTTGAGCTTGTTTTCGGTGTCTTTGAGGATAACGATGGGCGTCTTGGTCACGGGGTCCAAGGTTAGTCCGCCGACAGACATTTGAATCGTATCTTCCCTTTTGCTCATGCCAATTCCCCTTCTCTGTACGAATCATTATTGCAATCTACCGTGACCAGTTCACCCAGCAACGAGTTCGCCGCGGCCCCCGTAATTCGGATGAGCGCCAAAGTTCCAACCAGAGTCTCCGGTCCGATTACGTTTACGATCCGGTTGGCTCGGGTACGTCCCATGATTTGTCCGTTCTTCAGTTTCGATCGGCCGTCAACGAGTATCTCTTCGACGTCGCCAATTCTCCCTCTATTCTTCCTCAAAGATATCCTCTCTTGCAAGCTTTGCACTGTCTTTAGACGGACTTTTTTGACCACGTCGGGAATATCGTCCTCGTACAATTTTGCCGAGACCGTTTTCGGTCGCGG
Source organism: Candidatus Udaeobacter sp. (assembly GCA_035641275.1). Taxonomy (GTDB): domain Bacteria; phylum Desulfobacterota; class Binatia; order UBA9968; family UBA9968; genus DASQUN01. Next base: position 1,979 of record DASQUN010000749.1, read on the forward strand.
TGAGTAGATGAACGAGTAGATTTCATCATACTCCAACTGCCTCAGCAATTCTAGCGTGGATTCGAATTCGTCATCCGTTTCGCCGGGAAAGCCGACGATGATGTCGGTGCTTAGTGCAATATTTGGACAGCGATCTTTCAGGAGCTGAATCCGATGTAAATATTCTTTACAATCGTATCCACGACGCATCCGCGCCAAAACGGAATCTGAACCGGACTGTACCGGCAAGTGGAGGTGCTCACAGAGCTTCTCAAGTGTCGCGAAGGCTTCGATCAGCTCCGGCGAAAGGTCTTGCGGGTGAGACGTCGTAAAACGAATGCGTTGAAGACCGGCAATGGTGTTCACGCGACTCAACAACTCGGCAAAATGAATCTCTCCAGGCGAAGCTTTGCCGTAGGAGTTGACATTTTGTCCCAACAGCATGACTTCCTTAACCCCGTGGCGGACGAGAGATTCAACTTCGGCAATAATCTTCTCGCTCGGGCGACTGACTTCCCGTCCACGGACGTGCGGAACAATACAAAAACTGCAGACCTTATTGCATCCCTGCATGACGGTGACGAACGCTTTCGAACCCTGCACGTAGCTTCGCGCCTCGGGATCTTCCATGTACGATGGATCACGATAAAAATCGATCTCCACCGGCCGGCTTTGCAGAGCTTGGACCCGCTCGACCATTTCCGGAAGTTTGTGGATGTTATGCGTGCCGAAAACCAGGTCAAGATGCGGCACGCGTTTCAGCAGGCGCTCACCTTCCTGTTGCGCAACGCAGCCTCCGACACCGATGATCATTCCGTTCCGCTGTTCCTTTAATTCTTTCCAGCTGCCCAGCGCGCTGTAGACCTTTTGCTCTGCTTTGTCCCGCACGCTGCATGTGTTCAGCAGAACGAGATCCGCCGTTTCAATACGGTCGGTCGGTATATACTCCATCCGGCTCATCACTTGAGCGATGCGCGCGGAGTCGTACTGATTCATCTGACAGCCATAAGTCTGGATGTAAAGCTTTTTCATGGCGCGATCAGATCGACAATTCTGGACAGTTGACTCAGGTTGCGGCATTCCTCAGCCACATCGCAATAGGGAGCATAGCACGGCATTTCGCTGTCACCCACACCCCAGGTGATTTGATTCTCCGGATTTAACCAGATGAGTTGCTTTGCCTTCTGTTGAATTTCCTTTAATACCCATCCGTTCGGCCGGTTGTAGTTGTTTCGCCCATCGCCGATGATCAACACGGTCGTCTTGCTCGTGACCGCGGCGAAGTAATTCTTGTAAAATTTTTCAAATGCGCGGCCGAAATTCGAGTGTGAAAAGACATCGATGACGTCGCCCTTGAGCGCCGTCTCAACCGCTCGATGGATCTCGTTCTCTTCAAAAAGTTTGGTGACTTCGCCGATGTCGCTGACGAAGACGAAACTGCGAACTTTGGCGTAGAGATCCTGCACTGAGTAGACAAATTGTAACATGAAGCGGGAGGCGTTCAATACGGAATCCGAGATGTCGCACAGGATCATGACCTGCGGTTTGGTCTTTTTCCGACGATCGATTTGGATATTAAAAGGCACGCCGCCGTACTGAAGGTTCTTCCGCAAGGTTTCCTTCACGTTAAAGCGACCGCGGGCAGCTTTCTTCCGCCGCACTGAAAGCCGACTTTTGAGGCGTTGAGCGAGCCGCGCGACCGCGTCATTCATCCGCCGGATGTCGTCTTCGGTGTAGAAGGCAAAACTCTTGTCGGCCAGCGAGCTGCGGCGGCTAGTGTCCGTCGGCTCCAGGCCGCGCTTCCGTTGCTCTTGGCGAATGATTTGTCGCAACAGCCGGTTGAATTCGCGCATGCGCTCGTCGAGGTAGCGCAGAACGTCCCGCGAATCTTCATCTTTGTCCCCCCGCAGCTGAAGCATCCCTTTAAAGCGCTCAATCTCCCTCTGAACTCCATCCAGCTGCAATCGAGCCGCCATTCTCGTGTACGGTGTGAAGCGGAAGCTATCCGCTGCGTCGGCCTCCTGGCTGGCCGCTTCTCTCAGCAGACGCTCCAACTCGCCTCGATCGCCGGTCAACAGCGCACGGGTGAGCGGCGATAAATCTTCTTCCGTTTCTTTCAACAGCCGCTCCACTTGTTCGAGCAGCTGTTGAAACTGTTCCGGCGTCAGCGCCAGCTCTTCCATGATGCGCCGATCGGCCGCGTCGATGGCTTGTCCGATGCCCAAAAAGAAGAAATCGAAGAGCT
>DASQUN010000750.1:0-2796 GCA_035641275.1 Candidatus Udaeobacter sp.
TGTGACTCGCTTAAATCGAGCCGTTGGTGGGCAGCCGGGAATGAAGCGGGACGAAGCTTTTGCTTATGACTGCACGCGCGATGAACTTCGGACTTGAGAGGTAAGCAAGACGTTACGGGCGGTTTTTCTCAAGGTTACGGAGATTAGAGGCTGCCGGGTTGTGTTGCTCTCAACCAGTTGTCAATTCGCTCATGCGCGAATCGACGCATGTGGTCTTCAGCCTCCGAGCCGCTTGTGAAACTACGCCGACTCGAGAAATCGGAGTAAGGCCCGTCTTCAAGATCGACGTGGCCTTTCCATGACCATGAGCGTGTCGCCGGATCTTGATTAATTACACCACCAAAGGACTGTTTACGGTAAAATTCATTTATCCTGTACTTTGTCTTTTCTGTACTGCGAGTTTTCATGATTAATACTCTAGTCTGTATGGACTTCCGAAGCAAATAGTATTTATCAGGAAGGGCAACGCGCCAGAACGTGCGAATAAAGCACCGCGGTTTTTGATCACGAAGAACGCCAATAAAGAATCCGCCAAAACCTGAAGGCCGGCTTATGGTTTATAGTACCGTCCGGTTCTGTGATAGGAGCAGGTAATGGCATTCGCTCGCCTCGAATTCGGTGTAAGACGCCAATCTGCAGGGAATTACACGACGGCATAACGGCTATTTCCCGATGGAAAAATTTTTCGCCACCTGCCCCCGCGGCTTGGAACAGCTCCTGGCAGAGGAGCTGCAACAACTCAAAGCGGAAAACATTCATGCCGTAGGCGGTGGAGTTCAGTTCAGCGGTAATTTCTTCCTGTGTTACCGGGCCAATCTGGAAAGCCGCATCGCGAGCCGCGTTCTGTGGCAGGTAGCAACGAACCGCTACCGCGACGAAGACGATATTTACCGCACCGCATACGCGCTGCCGTGGAAAGACTGGTTTGATCCGCAGCGCACTCTGCGGGTCGATGTCTCGGCCATCCAATGTTCTCTGACGAGTCTCAATTTCGTCACTCTCAAAATCAAAGATGCGGTATGCGATAAAATCCGCCGGCTCTCCGGCCGCCGTCCCGACGTGGATACGCGGCGGCCCGATATCCCCATCCAGGGTCATTTGACGGATCGCGACTTCACCCTTTATCTCGACACGACGGGCGAGCCGTTGTTCAAGCGCGGCTGGCGCGTAGTCGCCGAGAACGCGCCGTTGCGGGAAAATCTCGCCGCCGGCATCGTGCGCTTGGCCGGATGGTTACCCGGTATTCCGCTGCTCGATCCCATGTGCGGCAGCGGCACGATCCTGCTCGAAGCGGCGCACATGGCGCTCGATATCGCCCCCGGTTTGGGACGCCATTTTGCCTTCGAGAAACTGAAGAATTTCGATCGGCGGCGCTGGCAGGAGCTGTCGCGGCAAACCGCGGGCCGGCAAAAACCGAAGGTTTCCCTCTCGATTCACGGCAGCGATCTTTCCGGTGAGGCGATAAAATCGGCCCGCACCAACCTTGCGGCTGCCGATTTAGACCAAGTGGTGAGTCTGAAGCGGGCAAACGTCCTGGAAATCTCTGCGCCGGAAAAGGAAGGTATCATTGTCACCAATCCGCCCTATGGCGTGCGTCTCGGCGAACAGCAGGCACTGGCGCAGTTTTACCCAAAGCTCGGCGATGTATTGAAGAAACAATTCAGCGGCTGGCGCGCCTATCTGCTCAGCGCCGACATGCGCCTCCCCAAGCTCATCCGGCTTGCCGCAACAAAGCGCACGCCGCTCTTCAATGGCGCTCTCGAATGCCGGCTGTTCGAGTACAAGATGGTGGAAGGGGGAATGAGGAAAAAAAGTCTGAAGAGTGATCCCTTGTCTCATCAATGAAAAGGATTGGTAGAGATATCAGTTAGTGTCCTGGTCCCGAGGTTCGCTTAATAAGTCACTCGACTCGCGTCGTCATGGCCGCGGAAGCATGTCCTGAGACTTAGCCGAAGAGCGCCCATCCAGAAGTCTTTGAGATTTCTGGATTCCGGCTCGCGCTAGCTATCGCCAGCTTGGCCGGAACGACGTTCGAATTATTCAACGAATCCAAGAGCACACCGCACTAGCCTGGTTGCGTGTGCGGAACAAGAGCGGTGTAACGGACGTCACATTGTCTGGGAGCCTCCCTAGGAATCGTCCAAGATGTCCGAAGCGGCTAAGCTTCAACTTGGCTTCATGTAAGTGACAAGTTGCGGGGTCAGCTGCTCAAGAAAAAAAGTCATGGATCATCAGAGAGAAGCTCTAGAGGAGCATGAGCACGTCTGGTAGGCTATGGGCTGGAGCGGAGGATTGTGGATAAAGTCGCTGGACCGGCGTGCAGTGATACCGGCTCCCGAAGACAAATGAACCTAAAAACACCGTGGATACTCATCAAAGATACCTTCAACCAATGGGAGTGACGATAACCCTTTCCAATTAGCAGCAGCCCTGGCTTATTATACGCTGTTCTCGATGGCGCCACTCTTGCTGATCGCGATTGCTGTCGCGGGGTCAGTGTTCGGGCGAGAAGCTTCCCAAAACCAGATCATCGGCGTGATAGAGGATCTTGTTGGAGCTCAGAGCGCGCGCGATCCAGGCGATAATTGAAAGCGCCGCTCAAAAGCCCGACTCAGGTTTTTTCGCGACGGCTGTGGGCATGATTCTTTTGTTGCTAGGGGCCGGAGGCGTGGTAGGACAGCTGCACGATTCTCTTAATACAATCTGGCGTGTGACGCCCAAGGCCGGTCGGGGAATCAGGGGGTTTCTACAGAATTATTTGGTATCTTATTCCATGGTGTTGAGCGTGGGCTTTTT
>DASQUN010000751.1:0-8150 GCA_035641275.1 Candidatus Udaeobacter sp.
GAGATCGCTGGATACGAATCTGATCAAGAGCTGGATCGTCGCTCCATCCGGCCGAGGACCGGAGAACTACAGAGGCTGACCCGAATGCGATCTATCCCAGCATTCGTTATTGCCGGCACGCAGAGCGGCGTAGGCAAGACCACGGTCTGCCTCGGGATCATGGCTGCGTTACGGCAGCGCGCCTTGAAAGTTCAGCCATTCAAAATAGGCCCGGATTTCATCGATCCGGGGTTGCACGCGAAAATTTGCGGCGTGCCGTCTTACAACCTGGATGGTTGGATGCTGTCGTGGGACTACAACCGACGCACCTTTTGGAAGCATGTCCAAGACAAAGATGTCGCAGTCGTGGAGGGAATGATGGGACTCTACGATGGCCGCAGCGGGGCCACCGAAGAAGGCAGCACAGCTCAGATGGCGAAGCAACTCGGGATGCCGGTAGTTCTGGTCGTCGATGCCGCGGCGATGGCCCGCAGCGCGGCCGCCATGATTCTGGGTTATCGCCGATTCGATCCGAAGATCCGGCTGATCGGGGTCGTCTTCAACCGAGTGGCGGGAACAGGCCACCTCCAATATCTTAAGGAAGCGCTCAAATCATTGGCGGGACTGAAGTATTTCGGCGGACTCCCAACTGAAGATAAAGTGACAATCCAGGAGCGTCATCTCGGCTTGACTGTCGCCCAGGAAGGTTTTCTCGATAAACTTTTCATCAATCAGCTTGGCCGGCTGATCGAAGAACATCTCGAGTTGGATCGTTTACTCGCAAGCGCTCGGACCAAGATTGCTGCGCCGGCTGAAACGCCACTGAGAAAACCGACGGCTGACAAAGTGCCGATTGCCGTCGCAAGCGACCAGGCATTTTGTTTTTATTATCCCGACAATCTCGATCTCCTGAGAGGCGCGGGAGCGAATATCAAAAGCTTCAGTCCGGTCCGGGACCGTCGGCTTCCCGAGGGAGTGAAGGGCATTTACCTGGGGGGTGGTTATCCGGAGCTCTACGCAAAGGAACTCTCGCGAAACCGGCTGCTACGAACAGCGATCAGAGATTTCATCGAAGCCGGAGGTCCAGTTTACGCAGAGTGTGGGGGCCTCATGTATCTCACCGCAGCGCTGACGGATTGTGCCAACGGGGAATATCCGATGGTTGGCGCCTATCCATTCAAGACCAGAATGCTGCCGCGTTTGAAAGCTTTTGGCTATCGCGAAGTCGTGTTCACGAATAAAACATTCGTCGCGGACGGAGAAAAAATCAGAGGCCACGAATTTCACTATTCGGAGATCGACAGTTCCTCTGGCGCAAAAGTGATCGACACCGCCTACTTCATTGAAGGGCCGGGTAAAACAAAACTACGCGAAGGCTATCGTTATAAGAACTGCCTGGCTAGTTATATACATTTGCATTTCGGCTCGAACCCCGAGTTCGCCCGAAGTTTCGTCGCTGCTTGTCGAGGCGGAATTATAACGCGGCGGTTGAAGCATCGACTATGAATGCGCCTTTTATCGTTCGTACAGAGCAGGATCTCTTGATCGTCAGCTTTCCCACGGCGGCACGCGCCTTGAGTTGGGCTGTTGTCAACGGCGGCTTTTGTCATGCTGATCACATCATCAACCACCGCGTGCGCGGCAACGATCCATGGTTCTGTGCCGAACCGGGACGATGGCTGCAGCGAGCTGCGCGGGCAGTGGGACTTCAAGGGAACGTCGTTGCTATGGCAACTGCCGTGGAGATGAAACATGTGATCCGAGTTTCAATGTCCGGCGGCGGTGCTGAGGTGACATGCTTTGCGACGGTGGGCTGCGCCAACGCTCTCTCAGTCGGCGACCAGTCATCCGTGCCACTCGAGGAACGAGCGGCAGCGTCTCTTCACACCATCAATATGATACTGACGGTTCAACCGGGTCTCACGGACAAAGCCATGGTTGAAGCTATTCAGATCGCCACGGAAGGGCGTGTGCGGGCTTTGTATGAGGCCAGAATTCAGAGCTCGGTATCGAGTCTCACCGCTACCGGCACGGGAACTGATTGCATCGCCATTGTTTCTCTCGATAGCAGAGACGTGCCCTACTGCGGCAAGCACACTCAGCTCGGCGAGCTTATTGGCCTGGCGGCCTACACCGCCGTTGAAAGAGGTATAGCTTCATCAATCCACCGGTAGAAGTTGTGTTGTGATGGATTGGCAAGTTTTTTGGAGTTCTTCCGCCGGACTGCTGATCAGCGCCTTTCTTTTGGATCTCGCTGTCGGCGATCCGCGCTGGCTACCCCATCCGGTAGTCTTGATGGGTAAAATTATCTCTCACGGAGAACGGCTTTTGCGAAGCGGCAGCCCTCGCCGCGACTTTCTGGCCGGCATGGCGCTGTCACTTTTGCTGATCGCGGTATCAGCCGCAGCAGCATGGGCACTGATTTCTTTTTTTCATCTGTTCCCTCCGTGGCTTTCTTTCATCGCTACCGCAGCATTGGCCTCCACGACAATGGCGACCCGCGGGCTGCTCGACGCCATAAAACTTATCGAAGCTCCGCTCCGCGCGGGGAACCTAGCCGTGGCGCGAGAGAAACTTGCTCATATCGTCGGCCGCGAAACGTCCTCTCTGAACGAGGACAAAGTGCTTCGGGCCGGTTTGGAATCTTTGGCGGAAAATACCAGCGACGCCATTGTGGCCCCTCTTTTCTATCTCTTTCTGGGCGGAATTCCGCTAGCCATGACGTACAAAGCGGTCAACACACTGGACTCCATGGTAGGCTATCGAACCGAGCGCTATTTCTACTTTGGAAAATTCGCCGCGCGCCTGGATGACGTTTTTAATTTTGTACCGGCACGCCTCACGGCGCTTCTTATGCTCATCGCAACGTTTCTAGTGCGGCTTAACGCCAAGCTAGCTCTTCGAGTTATGCGCCGCGACCATGCAAACCACTTGAGCCCGAATGCAGGTTATCCAGAGGCGGCTCTGGCGGGAGCTCTAGGCATCAGGCTCGGAGGTCCAAGCGTCTATTTCGGCAAGGAAGTCTGGAAGCCCTACATGGGCGATGAGTTTACGCCGGTCAATATTGAAATGCTGAAGGAGGGGCGATCCCTATGTCTGGTCACGGCCATTCTGTCGCTCGCGACTTTCGTCCTGCTGTCGATCGCGAGCCGGTAGAGCCCCGGCTCGACAGAGAGCACGGCGGCGATGTCTTTGCGTGGGCGCAAAGAGTCGGCATTCGCGCCGGTGACATCGTCGATTTCAGCGCTAGCATCAATCCTTTAGGGCCTCCATCGTTAGCGCGAAAGGCATTTCGGACAAGCTACCGAGAAATTTCGCGCTATCCCGATCCCTATGGAGCGGAGTTAAAGCAAGCTTTGGCAAGCCGGCACGAGATGGAGCCTGAGGAACTGCTTCTCGGCAACGGCTCGACTCAGCTCATCTATCTCCTCTGCCTGGCTCTGCGGCCACGGAGGGCACTGATTGTCGGGCCCGCCTTCTCCGAATATGCCAACGCATTGAAACTGGCTGGCGCTCGCGTGCGCGTTTCTCCGGCGGCGAATGACGGCTTTAAGTTCTCCACGGAAGAATTTATGTCAGCATGGGAGAAAGATGACGACATGGTCTTTCTCACAACACCAAACAGCCTAACCGGTCAGTTGATCCCGAGAGCGGAAATAGAGAAGATCGCTCGCGTGGCTCTCATGAGAGAAAAATTCATCATCGTTGATGAGGCCTTTATCGATTTTGTCGAAACGGAATCCGTCAAACGGTTGGTTCGTGAGAATCCTTACCTTATCGTCTTGCGCTCCCTGACAAAATATTATGCCTTGCCGGGACTTCGCCTCGGGTACCTTCTGGCTCAGGCTCAAAGAGTTAAACACTTGGCCGATTATCTGGAGCCGTGGTCCGTTAACGGCCCTGCCCTGAAGGTGGCGCTCGCTTGCCTGAAGGACATGAGCTTCCAATGTAAGACTGATTACTGGCTCCGTCGAGAGAGAAGTTTTTTGGCCAAGGGCCTACGCGCCTTGAAAGGTTTCCATCCTTATCCTTCGAGCGCGAACTTCTTGCTCGTCAGGATCGAGCACCCTAACGGCGATGCCGGAGAACTTCGCTCTTTTCTCCTGGGCAAACACTTGCTGATCCGTGTCTGCAATTCTTTCTTGGGCCTGGGAGCCCGTTATTTCCGTGTCGCCGTGAGGCGGAGAAAAGACAATCAGCGGCTCCTCCATGCGCTGAGAGAATGGCCGGCTTAACCTTTCATGGCCATGCAGATCATTCTAATTACGGGCGGCGCGAGGTCGGGAAAAAGCAAATACGCCGAGCAGCGCGCCGGAGAAATGGGCGATCGGCGGCTCTACGTAGCCACCGCCGAAGCCAAAGATGAGGAAATGTCCCAACGGATCGCCGAGCACCAAAAACGGCGCGGCAACCAATGGAGAACAATCGAGGAGCCCGTGGAATTGGCCGAAGCGCTCCAGGCGCAGCGCGGCAAGACAGACTCCGCGCTCGTCGATTGTTTGACTCTTTGGATCAGCAATCTTTTGACCGGTCGGGACGAAAAGTATGTGGAGGAAAAAGTCGAACAATTAGTAGAAACATTGCCGCAGTTGGATTTTCACGTTGTCTTAGTCACCAACGAGGTCGGCTGGGGCATCGTGCCGGATAATCCGCTGGCGCGGCAGTTTCGCGACTTGGCGGGCTGGACCAATCAGCGCATCGCGCAAGCGACGGACGAAGTCGTCCTCATGGTCGCCGGCGTACCGATGATCGTAAAGAAGGGGACGGCATGTCCCTAGAGGAGACACTGAAGCGAATCCGGCCATTGGATCGTGCCATCGAAAGCGCCGCGCAGGACCGGCTTGACTCTCTGACCAAGCCCCAAGGGAGCCTGGGCAAATTGGAAGAGCTGGCGCGCCGTATCTCGGTCATTCAGGGAAAAGTCCCGCCGCGGCTTGGGCGTAAACTTTTGTTCGTCTTCGCCGCGGACCACGGGATCACGCAGGAAGGCGTCAGCGCGTACCCCAAAGAGGTCACGGCCCAGATGACTTACAACTTTCTTAATGGCGGCGCAGCGATCAACGTCTTGGCGCGGCATCACGGCATCGACACCGAAGTCGTGGATGTCGGCGTCGACCATGAATTTGCCGGACCGCCCGGCTTGCGAGACTACAAGGTTCGGCGCGGCACGGCAAATTTCGCCCGCGGACCGGCGATGACGCACAATGAGGCCGTCCGCTCTGTGGAGTTGGGCATTCAGCTCGCCGGAGAAGCAGCGCCGGAAAATCCCTTTCTTCTTGGCGCCGGTGATATGGGCATCGGCAACACCAGCAGCGCCGCAGCCATTTTCTGCGCTTTGACAGGCGCTGCGCCCGCTGATGCTGTTGGGCGAGGCACGGGAATCGACGATGCGACTCTCGGAAGAAAAATCGCGGCGATCGAAAAAGGTCTGGACATAAACCGGCCCGACTCCAGGGACGCTCTCGACGTTCTCGCAAAAGTAGGCGGCGTGGAAATCGGTGCCATCACAGGAGTGATTTTAGGCGCTGCGGCGGTTGGTATCCCGATGATTTTGGATGGTTTCACATCTGGAGCCGCGGCGCTGATCGCGCAGCGATTTTGTCCCCATGTCCGCGATGTTCTTTTCGCCTCGCACCTTTCCGCGGAAAAAGGCCATGGGTTAATTCTCGACGAGCTCGAGCTGACTCCTGTGCTGAATTTGAAGATGCGCCTTGGCGAGGGTACCGGCGCCTGTCTGCTCATGGGTTTAATCGAAGCGGCGGTAAGAATCATGGGCGAGATGGCAACATTTAAATCCGCCGGCGTGAAGGAAAAAATTCCGTGAATTCCTTCTTCGCGGCGTTGCAATTCTTAACCCTGTTTCCCTGCCCTAGGCGCACGGAGCGCTCGGCCGATGAAGAAGGACGAGCCGCGATTTTCTTTGCCGTCATCGGCTTTTTATTGGGCTTGATCTTAGTGTTGGTGAATTTCCTGCTGGCACCGTTCGCCAGTCCAGGACTATCGAGCGTGTTGCTTGTGGCCATCCTGGCCCTGCTGACACGTGGGCTTCACCTGGATGGCCTTGGAGATACTTTCGACGGCTTGGGCGCCGGCGGCGACCGTGAACGCATTCTCCGCGTTATGGATGACAGTCACACAGGCGCCTTCGGGCTCATTGCGATTGTGCTGCTGCTGTTTTTTAAAATCCACGCTCTCGGGAGCATCGACGTTGACCGCTGGAGGGCACTGCTGGCCGCCCCTATCCTGGGACGTTGGGCGATGGTGCTGCTGGGTTATCGTTCCAAGGCGGCAAAGCCGGGACTGGGTTCGACATTAATCGATCACTTGTCCATGAAGCATTTTTTCTTCGCTACGTCCGTAACTCTGCTTTTGGTTGCTGCGATCTTGCACAGCACCGGCCTTGCCATGATGGCCTGGGTGGCCATCTTCACCATGGCCTGGAAAAGCTATTTTCACCGTCGTTTGGGCGGCGTGACCGGAGACACTTTCGGTGCCGTAGGAGAAATGAGCGAAGCTTCTGTTCTGGTTGCTTTAGCCCTGGTTCAACAATGAATTATTTACCACGCGCGTCCGCTAAACACTTCTTTCTATGCCTGCTGGCGCTTCTATTAGGCCGCGAGGCGTTCGCCAACGAGTCGCCGGCTCTCGCAACGAAAGCGATTCCCATGAGAATCGTCTCCCTGGCGCCCAGCGTGACCGAGACGCTTTTCGCGCTTGGCTTCGGCAACCGCTTGGTCGGCGTGACGACCTACTGCGATTTTCCCGTCCAAGCCCGAAAGCTTCCCAAGATCGGCGGCTTCATGAGTCCCAGTCTTGAAGCGATCGTCGCCAAGCGGCCAGATCTCGTGATCGGCGTCAAGAGCGCCACCGACCCGATGAAGGCGAGAGAGATGGAGCGCCTCGGTCTTAAAGTGACATTGATTTCACTCGCGAGTGTCAGCGACATTTTAAGTTCCATTAAGGACGTCGCCCGTTTGTTGGGGAACCCGCAAGCAGGAGAAGAAGTCGTGCGTAAAATCACCCGGCAATTCGATGAAGTGAAGAAACGCGTCACCCCCGCACCGCGTCGCTCCACTCTATTGGTAGTAGGGCTTCGCCCGCTAGTCGCGGTCGGCGGAAAAAATTTCATTGACGAGCTGATTACTCTCGCCGGCGGTGAAAATGTCGCCGGCGACGCCACTCAACCTTGGCTCAATTTACCCGACGAGTACGTGGTGGCAAAAGCGCCGCAAGTGATCATCCAGGCTGGCATGGGATCGGACCGCGGCGAGTCTGCCAAACATTTGAGCGATCTCAAGTCCATTCCCGCCGTAAAAGAGCGGCGCGTCTACGCCTATCCGTCCGACAAAATCCTGCGGCCCGGACCGCGCATCGGCGAGGGTCTGGAAGCAATCGCCCGCCTCGTGCATCCGGAGTGCTTCGCGGACGCCAAACGCGGACTGAATGAAGGAAGTGGCTGTGAAGGTTCTCGACCGTAGGAAGATGATTTTGGTCAACGGCGTGCTGTTGGCTTTATTGGCGCTCTCCGTTGTCGGCTGCGCTCTGCTCGGACCGGTGCGTCTCGACTTCTGGCAGGCTTTGCAAAATATGTTTTCCGCGAACCCGGACGCGGAGATATTTTTTCGCGCGCGCCTGCCGCGCGTCCTCTTGGGAGTCGCCATTGGCGGCGGCATGGCGGCTTGTGGAACCGTGCTCCAGGCTCTGCTGCGCAATCCGCTTGCCTGCCCGCAGATGCTGGGGATTTCGGGAGGCGCCTCGCTGGGCGGGATATTGGGACTGATTTTTTTCCCGAACTGGCTTTTATCTTTCGGTAGTGGGTTTCTTGGGGAAATTTCTTGGGTTCCGCTGGCGGCGTTTCTCGGCGCGCTGTTGAGCATGATTCTGATTTATCGCTTCGCTCTGTTTCATGGACGCCTCCATCCTTATCACCTTTTGCTCTCTGGCGTGATCTTCAACTCCTTTATCGCCGCGATCATCATGTTCCTCAATTCGATCGTTGATTTCTATCAAGCGCAGGGTCTCCTGTTCTGGCTCATGGGGAGTCTCTCGACGCGCGCCTACCTTACGGTGGCCTTCATCTGGGCCTACATCGTCTTGGGTTTCCTCTGGCTATGGGCCAAAGGCTTGTCGCTCAATCTGATCACGATGGGCGAGGAGACAGCCATGCAGCT
>DASQUN010000752.1:0-3000 GCA_035641275.1 Candidatus Udaeobacter sp.
TACGGTGGATATCTACGGGCACCTGGTACCCGGCGGAAACCGGGCGGCCGTGGACAAGCTGGACATGGAATTGCCGGAAAAAGCGGAACTCGAAGAGGGAGTCGAGGCGGCAACAAAGTGAGCGGTAGCAAAATGGTAGCAAATCGGAGAGAAGATCAGACTCGCGTGCCTAAGTGCTTGATTTATGGCGCGCCCGGAGGGATTCGAACCCCCAACCCTCAGATCCGAAGTCTGATGCTCTGTCCAGTTGAGCTACGGGCGCGCATTAACGCGGAGGATCGTGACGTAGGCCGATTACTGAAAATAGACTATCTCCAAACCCTTTTCAAAAAAGAAACGATGGAGAGGTTGCGGTATTTCTCGATCGGTAACAAACATCGAGCGATTCGACAGCAAAAAACCCCAAGCCGCGATATTCAATCGATCTTTGCCGTTCCCTGTAGCGGCGGAAAAACGATGTTCCCGGTAAGGCGCCGTTTCGCCGAGTTCGCCGAGGAGCCGGGTGATCAGCTCCCTATGCGATAATACGGCGAGGTCTAGTTCGACGACCGTAGCGCCATACGTATCCTGAAATGTTTTCTTTATCTCGGGTTCCACCCGCTGGAAAAACAGTGCCGTCTGTTTTCCCTTAGTCTCGAAAATTCTGTCCGTGCGCAAGTCGAGGCGCAAACCTTCACTGAGGTTCACCGCTCGACTCTCGGAGACCCCGAAAGCAATACCGTAAGCCAGCAATAATTCATCGATCATCTCCTTCTTGTCGCGCGGCCAGTGCTTTACGACCGATTTTAATACATTTGGCTCTGGGCTATTGGCTCCTGGCGCCGGAGCTGAACCCGATGGCAATAGAATGTCCCTGACGTTCAGTCCCTTAAGCGCGAGTATCTTCGTTAGATAGTCCGGCACCTCCCCTGCTCTATCCGTCAACGTGATGACAAAGATCTCTTGCGCTTTCCCGCTTTCCTCTGGCGCCAGCGCCATCCAGCCTCCTTTGGCCTCGTAAGCAATCCCGCCCTCCTGGATAACGACCGGTCGATCTACACGCATGGGCTGGTAGCCCAGCCTCAATAACAACTGAGCCACCGCTTCATACAGCGTCATTCTCACTGTCACGGGAAATACGGGAACGGCAATGTTGGGATCGGCGAGCTTGGAGCGCACCGATGCGGGAATCTTGTCCTCAGGATCAACGATAACCTTTTGCTGTAGCTTGGGGTTGTAAATCACCGGATAAGAGTTTCTGTCCAGGCGAATCGTTCCTTCCTTAAGGCGCAAAATTTCTTCCCCGCCGCGCAGCACCTCGTTGCCCAAAGCTTCGATCACTTGCCCTAACAAAGCGAGATGCTCTCGCGCGAGAATTCGATGGGGATAATCCAGAGGAAATCCCGATCTCTCAATTGGCGTCACTTTTTGAGCGCTGTCGGTTTGCATCGCTTCGGCTCTAGCTTCCATGCCCGGCTTGGCTTCCGTCGCTTTGCCTTCGTTCCCTGTCCTGGCCCCTCGAGCGAGTTCCGTTTCTGCCGTGACCTTACTTTCGCCGATTACGGTATCGGCAGCCTGAGCCGGCACCGGCAAACGGATCACTTCTCCTTCCTGAAGCAAATCCCAGTTCTTTTTCTCCGGATTTAGATCCTTGACCAGTGCGTAGTGTTGCGCCAAGGAGCGGTGATCTTGGATGCCCAACTGTTCTCGCAGAATCCGGTGCAGATGATCGCCGGGCTTGATGCGGTAATCCAGGGTCGCGCCTTTCCCTGCCGCCCCTTTCCCTAATGAAGCCTTAGAGGTCTCGCTCCTAGCCGCAAATGGAGCACCGACTATTTCGTCCGGCCGCAGCGGCAGGAAGAGCACATCGCCGACGCGCAAGGCATCGAGGTTCTTAATTTGCGGATTGAGCGCACGCACGACAGCCAGGTACTGGCCAAACCGCTTTTCTGAAAGCCCCTTTTCTTCAATCAAGAGGCGCCACAGCGAATCTCCCGATGAGATCGTTCGATCTTCCCCTTCAATGCTTCTGCCTTTATATTCCCTTTCCCCGATGGTCCTTCGAAGGCGTATTTGCGCCGGCTCTTTTTGCTCGCCCGTCGCCCCACCCGACTCTTGCGAATAACCGTCCCGGACCGCCCCCACCGGCAACAGCAACAGCCCCAGAACCGCTCCGCTCTTCAAAAAAGAGTATCTCATTTTACTTTCCACTGGGTTCCCGCGGGTGTATCCTCCAACAACGCGCCTTTTTTCTCCAGTTCGTCACGGATGCGATCGGCTTCTTGCCAATTCCTTTGGTTGCGCGCCTGATTTCTCTCCGCGATGAGCCTTTCCATATCGACCGGAGTCAGACCCTGCTGAGCCAGCCAACGATCCTTTTTCCTTCTGAAGAATTCCTCTGGCGGCTCCTCCAGCAATCCTAAAACCTCGCAGATTTGTCTTAGCGCGGCGCTTCTGCCAGCAATATTTTCGGTTCTATGGTCATCCAACAGGCGGTTGAGTGAACGCACCTCGTCAAAAACAAGCGCCAGCGCTCTCGGCGTATTGAAATCGTCGTCCATCTCGCGCCGAAACAACTCCATTAGGGACCCATCGGCGGAGACGGTTGTTTTCGCGGCGTTCGACCGAGCTACCCGGTCGAGGGTTTCATAAATACGTTCGATTCCACGGGCAGCCTCTTCGAGACCTTGGAATGAAAAATCCATGGGGTTTCTGTAGTGGCTCCCGAGAAAGTAATATCGTAACGTCGCCGCCTCGGCGCGATTTAGAATCTCGTGAATCGTGTAGACGTTGCCGAGCGACTTGGACATTTTCTCCTGATCGATATTAAGAAAGCCGTTGTGAATCCAGTAGCGCGCCAGCGGTTGACCAAAAGCCCCTTCGGACTGAGCGATCTCGTTTTCATGATGCGGAAAGATCAGGTCGCGGCCGCCGCCGTGAATGTCAAACGGTTGCCTTAGATACTTGGTGCTCATCGCCGAGCATTCAATATGCCACCCCGGTCTCCCCTGCCCCCACGGG
>DASQUN010000753.1:0-3609 GCA_035641275.1 Candidatus Udaeobacter sp.
TTACCGTCGCAATCCCGAGGCCGTTGAAAGCATGGTCAAAGCCTACGTGGACGGGCTTGCCTTTATGCACCGCAACAAAGAGCGAGCGCTGAAGATCATCGCCAAATACGGGCGTCTCAATGATGCGAAACTTATCGACCAGTTTTATGACGACGCAATGACTTATTTAGACCGTATTCCTCGAGCCGAGCCCGAAGCGGTACAAACGATCCTGGAATTCATGGGCAAGAAAGGCGTCGCGCTGGAAACATTTCAGGACAATGCGATTGTCGACAAACTAACGCGGGAAGGATTTTTCGACAAAATTTTCAAGAAATCGTAAGGATCATTTCAAGATTGATAGCGATAGTTTTTTTGAAGTCATGATCTGTGGAATGAATACATTCGGAAACGGAAAATTTTACTCCCTCGCCCGCGAGAGCGGGAGAGGGCAGGGGTGAGGGCCTGCCGTATGGTGCCCCCTCACCCTCGCCCTCTTCCCACAAAAAAGTGGGGGAGAGGGAATTACCACTGCTTTTGGTGACTATTTGAGTTCGATGATTTGCCAGATTCACAGCCATTTCAGAGGTACTAAAAAATGACAGCAGTCATTACGCGCAACTTAAAAGAAGAAAAAGACGGCATTCAAGGCTACATTGCGCATCCGGAGCGCGCGGAAAGAGGCCCGGGCCTGTTGCTCATTCATCAGCACTCGGGCCTGACAGGATACTTGAAGACCGCGGCGTACCGGTTCGCCCAGCTTGGTTATACGACGGTGATTCCGAATCTGTATCATATGCTCGGCTACCCGGCCGAAACTCACATCGACACGGGCACCGAGATTCAGAACAAAACGCCTGATCTCGATTTCGTGCGCGTCATCGACCGAGGCTGGCGCTATTGCCTTTCGCGCAACGACGTTGACGCATCTCGCGTCGGCGTTGTCGGCTACTGCATGGGCGGGCGCATCGGTATTCACTTTGTCGCCGCAACTTCCCGCGTGCGCGCTTTTGTTGCCTACTACCCATCGGTGCGAGAAGAGGAACCAACTCGCATCCGGCCGCGCCATCCCTACGACGCGGCGCGTGAGATCAAATGCCCTTCGATGGTTCTTTTCGGTGGGCAGGATCGCACCAGCACTTTTCCCATCCAAGTGAAAGTGATGGAGAGCTTCCACGCCAACGGCCAGCCGCTGGAGTGGCACTATTTTCACTTCGGCAATCACGGCTTCGCATCTACAGAGTCCGACGGCTATCAACCGTATCTCGCCGATCTGGCCTGGCCCTTGGTGACGGAGTTCTTAGGACGCGAGCTTCAGGGTATTAAGCGCAGCGGACAAGAGCCGTCAGACTCCTAGAACGTGAAACCCTTCCTTTTCTGCGGCGCTGCCTAATCGGCGATCCAGAGTGACAAAGGGGAAGCCTTGGGGATTCTCCTCGGAGGTAAGGAGCGCAGCGGCCAGTTGTAAAGAATCGGCCGCCCGAAGCGGATGCGTTTCCAGCAGGCGGCGCGCGCGTTCACGAACTCGCTCTATGGAGATGACCTCGGACCAAGCTTTTTCTAGAGCAGCGAGTTGCTCTTTAGCCTTACTAAACTCAATCGGTTTGAGAGATTTTTCTCTTAGCCTGCGGGTCAATGCTGATATCACCTCTACGGGAGTCAGAAGCCATACCACGAGGTCGCTATCTTCGGCTAGAAGGGCACGGCAATCGCCGGTTTCTTTCTCTACCGCGACAAGAGGCACGATCGCAGAGGCATCCCAAAACCTCATCTTCCCTTTTCTCTCTCTTCCAATAGCGCGTCCAAAATCCTCGCTCGCTTACCGCTGAGTTTTTCCTTGAAGAACTTTTCAGGAATCTCGCCGCTGCCCAATCGGATAATGCCTTTTCGCTCCAGCGCGACGAGTTTTCCGCTGGACGACTTCACGGTGACGGGTTTCAGTTCGGCCACGGGCACATTGCGATCTAAAACCAGGACGGTCTCCCCTTGCTTCACATAATCGAGGTAACGGCTGATTTGATTTTTGAGGTCTGAAACGCTTGCTTTCTTCATCTGGCCATAATAGCCTCCAGCCGCGACGAAGGTCAAGGGAGGAGAAAAGTCCCCTGCAAAGCAAAAGATCCCACCTGAGGCGAATCTGCGGAGTTGGCATGCACGCCGAAAATTCTATATACCAGTGGCCAGATTAGCTGTTAATTCTGGCCAAGGATATTGAAATGTTTGCCTGAATTTGGCTCGGAATCGGACCGAGAAACTTTCTTTGTTTTAGAACGAAGAGTAAGAATCTAAATGGAGGTTGAACATGGAAAAACCAAGAATCCGCCATATCGCGATCAATGTTCAAGACCGCGAAAAGACCGCGCAGTACTACAAGACAATTTTTCAAATGGAAGAGAAATACCGCGGCCCGAGCGGGACGATCTATCTTTCCGACGGCCACATGGATGTCGCGCTCATCAGCACCGACAAGTATCCCTGGGGCATCCATCACTTTGGTTTCAAAGTCGATAGCGTGAAAGAGATCGAGAAAATCGCCGACACGACCGCCGAAGCAAACACTTTCGGCGCCGTGGCGGAAAGTTGGATCAAAGACGTCGAAGGTAATCGTGTCGACGTCTCCGAACACGGCTGGCCGATTTAAATGGTCGGCGCTTGCGGGTTTTCGATGAAGAAGTATTCACCGCAGAGGCACAGAGTTCGCAGAGTTCGGAGAATTTTTTCAAAAAATCTTTACTCTGCGCTCTCAGCGTCTCCGAGGTGAGTTACACGGAAACCGGAAGTTCCAAACAGTTTAGAGTTTCTGATTCCACGCGTTTAGCCGGTGTCGTTCCGGTGAAGCTAGGGAGCCGGGCATGAATAGAGCAGAATGGCGGCGTCAGTTAGGTGAGGTGGTGAGGGACGCGATGCGCTCGCCAGAGATCGAGCATTACTTTAACGTCAAAATCACCAAGCCCGGTGCGCAAGCCTTGATCACGCAGTTGGGTTTGTTCATTCACCATCGCCGCGACTGCTGGGCGCATGTGTCGGGCAAATGTCCGCATATGTCGGTGAAGCAAAAAATTCTTCAGCATGAATACGGCGAAGTGATCAAGGACAATTACACCGAGCACGGCCACCTGGATCTGATAGTTCGGCAAGGCAAGGCTTTGGGTTTGACGCCTGATCAAATCTTGAACGTTAAGCCCTTACCGTCAACGATGGCAACGTTATACGCCTGGGCGTGGATGACCCGGGAAAAAAGTTGGCTCGAGGGTTTGGTATCATTGTCTGTTACCGAATGGGCCAACGACGACCGCTTGCATCACGATATCGGCGGCGGCCTTTCCAGCCGTATGGCCAAGCGTTGGATGGACGATCTGGGTTTTACTTGGGAGCAAATGCCGAACTTCAAAGTTCATAGCCAGGCGGATGAGGAACATAGCGACATGTTTCTCGAGGATCTCGAACGATTCGCCGACGGCGAGAGGGAAGCCCTGGTCTATCAGGCTGCCAAAGAGTCGATGGAGCTTCACAAAATCTTCCGCGGCGGCATCGCAGCCGAGATGGGACGGTTGGCGATGTGTGCGACGGGCTAGTTTTCAACGTGCCAGCAATGTTAACAGAAGGGTGTCACCCTGAACGAAGTGAAGG
>DASQUN010000754.1:0-7849 GCA_035641275.1 Candidatus Udaeobacter sp.
TCCGAGAACGGCTACGGTAAACGCACCGAGATGGACGAGTATCGCCTGCAGTCGCGCGGTGGCAAGGGCATTATTACGATGAAGGCCACTGACAAAACCGGCCGGGTCGTGGGTGGACAGCAGGTTACCGAAGACGATCAGCTCATGCTGGTCACGAATAAGGGCAAGATCATACGCTTGCGTATTAAAGACATTCGCGTCATTGGGCGTAACACTCAGGGGGTGCGTCTCATCGATCTCGAAGAGGGCGAGCGGGTGGTTTCTCTAGCGAGACTCGCGGAGAAGGAAGAAGACGAAGAGGAACCCTAATGTATCCACCCACGGGAGCATGAGCCGCCGAGCACGGCCCATTTGCTTGGTTGAACCGGGCTCCCTCCCATTGACATCTTTTCGACGGGCTGAAGAAAATTTTTTCCACCGCACGGCAGAATCCAGATTTCCACAAGCTTCTGCCTGGCAGCTGTTTTGATTCGTCATTATCATGGGTAAGGCAGTCGGAATTGTTGGCGCCGGGGGTTGGGGTATCGCCCTGGCCAAGTTGCTATCTGAAAAAGGCGAAGCGACAACGCTCTGGTGTCACGGCTCGGAAAACTACCGGGAGCTAGAGCAAAAAAGAGAAAGCGAGACCTACCTCCCGGGAATCGCCCTTGCATCCACCGTCAAGCTGACTCGTTCCGTTGCTCCGGCGGTCGCTGACAAAAACCTGATTATTTGTGCTGTTCCTTCTCACGCGGCACGCGAGGTCATGTCAAACGCCGCACCTCACGTTGCCCCGGAGACGATCGTTGTCTGCGGTACTAAAGGCCTAGAAGAAGAAACCCTCAAAACCATGAGCGAGCTGCTGGCTGATGTTTTTGGAGAGGCACGCAAATCACGTCATGCCATACTCTCCGGTCCGACCTTCGCGAGCGAAGTCGCTCGTGGGTTGCCGGCGGCCGTTACGGTCGCGGCCGATCGTGACGATGTAGCCACAGAGGTTCAAGAAACGCTCAGCACTCGAAACTTCAGGGTTTATTCATCCAGGGATATGATCGGAGTACAGATGGGGGGCGTGGTCAAAAACGTCGTCGCTATCGCCGCGGGGATCAGTGACGGCTTAGGTTTGGGCCAGAATGCGCGGGCCGCCTTGATCACACGAGGACTGGCGGAGATAACGCGATTGGCGGTCCGAATGGGAGCGAATCCAATGACCTTGTCCGGTCTGCCAGGTTTAGGGGACTTGGTCCTGACTTGTGCCGGGGATCTGAGCCGGAACCGAAAAGTAGGACTCCAAATTGCTCAAGGGAAAGGCCTTGCAGAAATTGCTCTCGGGACGCAAACGGTTGCCGAGGGGCTGCGCAACACGCGCTCTGTCTATTTGCTCTCTCGTCGATTAGACGTGGAAATGCCTATCGTCGAGCAGATGTATCGGGTTCTCTATGAGGGCAAAAAACCTCTTGAGGCGGTGCGGGACTTGATGCAGCGCTCGTTAAAGTCGGAAATCTGGTAAATTGACAAGGCCGGGACTCTGTGATTCAAATAAAAACTTGATTGCGTGACCGATCCAGGGGAGTAATTTGGCATGAAACGAACCTATCAACCGAGCAACGTGAGGAGAAAAAGGACACACGGCTTCCTTACGCGTATGGACACGCCCGGTGGGCGCAAAGTACTCAAGCGACGGCGAGCAAAAGGGCGGAAGAAGCTGACGGTCATTGTACCGCCGAAGCGAGCCCGCACTTAAAAGCCGGGGATGTCCGAGAAAGTTAAGGAAAACTTTCCGAAAACGGCCCGCCTGAGAAAGCGACCCGAATTTTTGAGACTCTCGCGAAACGGTAGGAAGGTTTACTCCGCCAATTTCGTCGTTATTAGCAAAAGTAATGAGCTGGGGGAGACTCGGCTGGGCGTTACCGTCAGTGGCAAAGTAGGCAACGCGGTGGTTCGGAATCGGATCAAACGGCTCGTGCGGGAATTTTTCCGCCGTCACCGCCCAGAGCTGCTCCCGGGATTAGACGTCCTCGTTATCGCCAAGAAGAGCGCAACCCATCTTTCGTTTGGTCTTGTCGCGGGCGAACTCGAAAAGAACTTGGCCGATCAAAGGATTCGCTGAAATCGTGTTGGGCATGATTCGTACGATGTTGGCTCTCGGCTGCACGGTGTACCACAAAGTTGTTTCACCTTTTTTGCCGCCTGCTTGCCGATTTTACCCGAGCTGTTCAGTTTATGTTGCAGCGGCGATTCGAAGACACGGCATCCTGAAGGGAGCGGTCTTTGGCCTGCATCGTTTGAGCCGTTGCCACCCTTGGAATCCTGGCGGTTACGACCCTGTCCGCTAATCTCGATCCATGGAAAAACGCGCATTCCTAGCTATTGCTCTTTCCATATTGGTCCTCGTGATCTACCAGGAATGGGTCACCCGACAATACGGAACACCTCCGCCCCCTTCCCAGCCTGAAAATAAGCAAGCAGAAAAGCCGCCGTCGCCTCCGCCATCAGCTCCAGCGCCCGTGACGCCGAGCGCACCCGTTGAATTGCCTACGGCTGGAGCGGCGAGGGACCTTAAAGTCGAAACAGAAAACTATGTAGCCATCTTCACTACCCAAGGCGCACGGCTGAAGAGTTTTAAATTCAAAAACTATCGCAGCGCGGTAGACGAAAAGAGTCCGCCGTTCGAGATTGTGCCATCTACACCAGGGGTGCCGCATCCATTAGGCGTTCGATGGCAGAGTCCGGCGCCTTTCGATGATGCCCGGGTTCTTTATACGGTTCAAGGAAACGATGTGAAACTGGCGCGCGATGCCAAAGGGTCTCTGGTATTTCAAGGGCAGACACCTAACGGCTCGATCCTAACCAAGAAATTTACTTTTTCAGGTTCGACCTACCCCATTCAGATGGAAGTGGGCATTCAACCGTCAGAGGGGAATCCGCCTGCTGGCGAGATTCTGCTTACGGAGAAGAGCGATCATACGGTTCCCAATCCCGATGCCCCGTTCGAAGGATTGATCGCCCTTGTCGACAACAAAATAAAGCAGGAGTCCCCTCCGGAGCCAGGGAAAGGACAAGAATTCAACGGCGACGTCGCGTGGGCGGGCTTTGGGCATACCTATTTTTTCTTCGGCTTGTTGCCGGAGAGCGGAACGCAGCACAGAGTTTCACTTGATCTATCGGGAGCCGCGCTGATTACCGCTATTGGCGGCCCGCCGCCTAATCCGGCGGCCGTGAGTCGATACACACTCTTCATCGGGCCGAAGGAGCTTGAGATACTCAAATCGTTGGGCCAGGGGTTGGAGCGCTCCATCGACTTCGGCTATTTCGTTTTCATCTCGATTCCATTGCTCTACGTGCTTCATTTTTCTCACAACTTTACAGGCAGTTACGGCATCGACATCATTTTGTTGACGATCCTCATCAAGTTGCTCATGGCGCCACTGACGCACAAGAGCTTTGTGTCGATGAAACAGATGCAAAAGCTCGGGCCTCAGATGGAACGGCTGAAAGAAAAATACAGCCAAGATAAGGAGAAACTCAATAAAGAGATCATGGAGCTCTACCGCCGCAACGGCGTCAACCCATTGGGTGGCTGTTTACCGATGGTTCTCCAGTTTCCGGTTTTTATCGGTCTCTATAATGCCTTGAGCACGCCCATCGAATTGAGGCACGCACCGTTTTTGTGGATCAAAGATCTTTCACGGCCCGATTGGGAATCGCTCCCGTTCACGGTTGCAGATTGGCACCTCGGAATTCCCATTCTGACGCTGCTTATGGGCGCGAGCATGTTTCTCCAGCAGTGGATGACTCCCAGTGTGGGAGATCCTAATCAGAGAAAAATGATGCTGATGATGCCATTGATGTTTACCTTTATGTTCGTATCCTTTCCCGCGGGCTTAACTGTTTACTGGCTGGTAAATAACATCCTCTCCATCGGTCAGCAGTACTGGATCATCCGCAAGGAAGTATAGTCGAATCGTTGACTCGAGGGTTTGAACTGATGGATTACGTGGAAACCGAAGGTGATACAATTGATGAAGCCATTGAGAATGCTCTAAAAAAACTCGGAGCAGAGCGTGACAGAATCACCGTTGATGTATTGGCTGAGGGACGGAAAGGAATCTTGGGTTTCGGTGCGCAGAAGGCGCGCATTCGGGCCGCGCTGAGGAGATCCAGCGACCAGTTACAAAACAGAGAATTGAAAGGTTCGGCCGCGGAGACCCCGATGACGGAGCAGGAGGCCTCGGCGGTGGCTGAAAGAGCAAAGGCGGCGTTATCTGAGATTTTGCGTTTGATGGGGCTCAAAGCGTCGGTTGAAACTCAAGCGGGAGGCGATGAGATCATTCTAGACATTCGCGGGGAGAATAGCGGCCTCTTAATTGGTCGCAAGGGCCAGACCTTGGATGCGTTGCAATACCTCGTCACCCGCATCGCCGGCGAACGGCCGGGAAGCGAAGGGCCTCATATCGTTGTCGATATTGAAAACTACCGGCAGCGCCGGCGGAAATCGCTCGAGGATATGGCTTTGCGGCTCGGCGAGAAGGCCAAGCGCCAGCGCAAGACCGTGACCGTGGACGCGTTGAGCGCGGCCGATCGCCGAATCATCCATGCGGCTCTTCAAGATGATCCTTGGGTGACGACAAAGAGCTTGGGGCAGGGCTCCTATCGCCGGCTGCTCATTATTCCAGAAGGCGATCGAAAGAAGAAAGAAGAAACTAACTCGGCGACATCGGAACGGGAAGGTGCCAAGGGTCCCAGATGAGTCTCGACGACACAAGCGGTGGTTGTTTGACCCTTCTATGCCGGTCTTCTATAGTGAAATTGTGATTGAACGACGCAAGACAAAACAGATCCACCTTGGAAGGGTGAAGGTAGGCGGCGACGCGCCGATTACCGTGCAGTCGATGACCAAAACGGATACCCGTGACGTGGATGCCACCGTGGATCAGATCTGGGCGTTGGAGGCGGCGGGTTGCGACATCGTCCGCGTGGCGGTGCCGGTGCGGGAGGCGGCTGACCAACTCGGGAAGATAAAAAAACAGATTCGCATTCCTCTCGTTGCCGATATCCATTTCAATTATAAGCTCGCGCTGATCGCTTTGGAGCAAGGCGTCGACGGTTTGCGGCTCAACCCCGGTAACATAGGGGCTCGATGGTGCATCGAGGAAGTCGTGCAACTCGCTGCCGAAAGGAAAATCCCCATTCGCATCGGAGTAAACGCGGGTTCGCTGGAAAAGGATTTATTGGAAAAGTACGGTGGCCCGACCGCCGAAGGGATGGTAGAGAGCGGCCTCCGCCATATCCGTATATTGGAAGAATTGAATTATCCTGAGATCAAAATTTCACTTAAAGCGTCGGACCCGCTGATGATGATCCAGGCCTACCGCACGCTGGCCGATAAGGTCAATTATCCGTTTCATTTAGGTGTGACGGAAGCGGGAACACCGACGGTGGGAACGATCAAGTCCGCCGTCGGACTCGGGACGCTTCTTGCTGAAGGCATCGGCGACACGATTCGAGTTTCGCTGGCCGCCGATCCTGTAGAAGAGGTGCGCGTCGGCAGCGAGATTCTCAGGTCTCTCGGTCTCAAAAAGAATGGGATGATCTTTGTTGCTTGTCCCTCCTGTGGTCGCGCCGACGTGGATTTAGTCGGACTCGCCAAAGCCGTCGAAGAACGAATGACACCTTATCGCGACGTGAACATCCACGTCGCGGTCATGGGCTGCGAGGTGAACGGTCCTGGCGAGGCGCGGGCGGCGGACCTCGGAGTCGCTGGCGGCAAAGGCATCGGGCTGATCTTTAGAAAAGGAAAGGTCATTCGCAAGGTGCCGGAGGCTCAGATCGTTGACGCACTTATGGACGAAGTCCAGAAACTTGCCGCTGAAATGCAAGCGAACCATACGCCCGCCGCGGACGCTTAGCCCCGCCCACGACTCATCCCCACACACATGCGCTGGAGTCAAACTCTCATTCCTACGGTCAAGGAGGATCCTGCCGACGCCGAAGTCATCAGTCACAAGCTCCTCGTGCGTGCGGGAATGATTCGACAGATCAGCCGCGGTATTTACGATTACTTGCCGCTGGTCCTTAAAGTCATTCGCAAGATTGAAAATATCGTGCGCGAAGAAATGGACCGCGCGGGCGCGCAGGAGCTGTTGTTGCCTATCGCCTCGCCGGCTGAGCTGTGGCAGGAAAGCGGTCGCTGGGACGTTTACGGTAAAGAGCTTATGCGCTTCAAAGACCGCCACGAGCGCGATTTCTGCTTGGGCCCTACGCACGAGGAAGTGATCACCGACCTGGTTCGGCGTGTGGTACGCTCCTACCGCGAGTTGCCTTTCAATCTCTACCAGATTCAAACGAAATTCCGTGATGAAGTACGGCCGCGGTTTGGCTTGATGCGCGGTCGGGAGTTCATCATGAAAGATGCGTACAGCTTTCACACCGATGTGCAAGACGGCCACCGGGAATATGAAAACATGTTCGAGACCTATAAGCGGATCTTTAGCCGTTGCGGTCTGCAGTTTCGTCCAGTCGAAGCCGACACCGGCGCCATCGGTGGAAGCCAATCGCATGAATTCCAGGTGCTCGCGGAATCCGGTGAAGACGCGATCGTGAGCTGCAGCCGATGCGACTATGCGGCGAATGTGCAGAAGGCTCAAATCAAGTCGCGCCGACCCGCAGGCCGTGACTTGACGGAAGAGCCGCCGCCACTCGAGAAGGTTTCGACTCCAGGGAAAAAAAGCGTAGCTGATGTCGCCGCGTTTCTTCGACTGGCTCCGGATCGGTTCGTCAAGACTTTGGTCTACAAGACCGACACGAACGAGCTCGTGGTCGCGTTGGTGCGGGGCGATCACGAAATCAACGAGGGAAAATTACAAACGGTGTTGGGCTGTCGCGGGCTCGCTCTGGCTGATGAAGCAGAAGTGCAGAGCGCCGCGCAGGTGGCTCCGGGATTTCTGGGGCCCATCGGGCTTGAGCTCAGAATGGTCGCGGACCTGGCGGTTCAAGGAATCCAGGGAGCGGTCACGGGCGCCAACGAAGCGGACACGCACTATTTGAATGTTGACCAGGAGCGGGACTTCACTCCATCTGTTTTTGCCGATCTTCGCTTGGCCGGTGCGGGCGATCCATGCCCCCGTTGCGATAGCGGCTCTTTGGAAACTCATCGAGGGATTGAGGTGGGACAAGTTTTTTACCTGGGAAGAAAGTACAGCGAGACGATGGGCGCGACTTATCTCGATGCGGAAGGCCGGGAGCGACCTATCGAAATGGGCTGCTACGGGATCGGGATTAGCCGGTTAGTCGCCGCCGCCATCGAGCAAAATCATGACGCCAACGGAATCGTTTGGCCTTTTTCCATCGCGCCGTTTCATCTCTTACTCCTGCCTATCAACTACAAAGATCAGGCGATTCGTGAGGTCTCCGATCGACTCTATCAGGAGCTGCAAGAGCGTTGGGTGGAGGTGATTCTGGATGACCGCGACGAGCGGCCCGGGGTCAAGTTCAAAGACGGTGATCTGATCGGCATTCCGCTGCGCCTAACCGTCGGAACGAAGGGCTTGAACAAAGGCTGCGTTGAGTTGCGCTGGCGCCGCGATGGCAAGACTGAAGAAATTTCTATCAGTGAAGCGGCGGAAAGAATTCACACCGTTATTTTGGCCGCGATCGGAGCCTGACTTTGGCATCCAACCTTGAGCTGCTGCGTTCACACGGATCCATGCGAGAGCGCCTCATCGTCGCCCTCGACGTGGGCGATCTCGAAGAGGCCAAAAAACTAGTCAAAGTTCTGACCTCCGAGATCGGCATGTTCAAGGTTGGAAAGCAATTATTTACCCATGCCGGCCCACAGGCGGTACGGCTCATCCAAGAGCTCGGCGGGGAA
>DASQUN010000755.1:0-5983 GCA_035641275.1 Candidatus Udaeobacter sp.
CATATAAAGGGCTGCAGCGTGCGGATTCTTCGTATTCTTCGCGATCCCCCGATGGCTCCCCACGGATGCGGGCGCCGGGCTAGTAAAATTCATGCCGAGGGGGCACCCCTTGTCGTGCTTCATCTGCGCGACTCGCGCGGCATAGACCTCGACTGCAATCTTGATCTCACCGCTGCACAGGAGTTGCACCTGAAGCGTGTGTCCGTTGCGTGCCACCGTCCCGTTGCGCATTAATGCCTTCATATATTCAGCGGTCTTCTCCTCGCCCCACTCAAGCAACCAGGCAAAGACCGCCTGTTCGGGCTCGGTATCTATCGAGACGTCGTTCTTCCACTTGGGGTTGAGCAGGTCCTGATAAGTCTTGGGCGCTTCCGCCGGCTTCACCAGAGTCGTGTTGTAGCCGATCACCAAGAGGGCATAGTCGGATGCGTACCAAAAGCCATTCTTGTCCCAAAATGGGTTAGCGTAGAACTTTTTCTCTGGCGTATCGTAGCGGACCGTGACTCCCGCCTTCAGCAGTTCCTCAATGTAGTCAAAATCAACCCCGACAACGTCGGCTTGCAGTTTGCCGACCCGGTGCTCTAAAAGGATGCGGTCCAATCCCTTGGCCCCTTGCAGGCGAGTAGTGTCGATTTTGACGAACGGATATTTTTTCGCGAAGCCTTCTTGATAGGCCCGAATGCTTTCGAGCCCTGTATTGGAATAGACCGTCAGATTGCCCTCTTTCTTCGCCCCCTCTTCCAGTCGTTTTTGTCTTTCGTTGGCGGCAAGCTTGTTGACTCCTGCAAGTACTTCTTCGACGGTCGCCGATTGAGCTGAGGAAGAAAACCCGATAACCAGCCATGCGGCTACCAGAAACATGCTGAACGTACTAGCAATTTTCATAGGTCACCTCCCGGTTAGTTGTCTTTGATGAGTGATCCTTTCCATGCCCATGGTTGCCGTACTTAGCAAGGATCATCCAGAAAAACAAAACGTTTGTTCGTTTACCTTACGAGGACGGACGAAGGGAAGCCTCGCGCCAAACCGGTAACTCCAGAAATCAGCAAGTACCTAGCTCTTGGGCTCGTCGCCTATTCCTCTTCTTCCGTAGCCGCCTTGCAATGTGCGCGTCGTGATGAACTTTGTCATGCCTTGGTCGTCGCGAAATTTGTTCAGATCATACTGCTCATAATGACTGATCTCCTCCAGCTCTCTACGCGGCGGGGCGGCGACTCGAGATTTGGCGTAACCGATAGGCACGAGATGGTAAACCCGCAACGGTTCAGGAATTCTCAATAGAACTTTCAGCATGGTTTCCATGTAAGGAGAGTTGGCGTCGCTGACGTATTGCGAGGCCAGGCCCAGGGCGGCAGCGGCTAGATGAATCAGTAAAGTGGCATTGGCCAAGCCGGTAATGAAATGGGACTCGGCTTTTTCCAATTTCGTCCTGATCGGATATGACTCCTTCACCCGCGGATCGCCTAAGACGACGAGGTGGACGGGGGCGTGCCGAAAGCCGTCGCCGGTCATCTTGGCGGTCCCGCGCACGGCCAGATCCATTTCCCGCTTCTGTTCCAGCTGTTTTAAATAACAGTCGGCGATCTTGTACCTTGCTTCTTTGGCTCTGATGATAATGAACTCCCACGGTTGGCCATTGCCCCCCGATGGCGCCCAACGGGCGCAGTCCAGGATTGCCCTGACCGCTTCGTCCGGCACGTCACGGCTCTCATCATAACCCCGAATGCTTCTACGCTGCTCGACCAATGCGCGAAAATCGTTGATATTCATTTCACGCTCCAAATGCAGGCCGATGCCTAAGCCTCTTTCAAATTTTGACTCAGCCGCACGTGGATGCGCCGCACGCGCTCTAGTTGCCCCTTGGCGGGAAAGCGTTCGTAAAAACCGTCGGCGCGAAATTCGCGCGCCATATCGGCCCAAGGGCGCAGGCTATCGACGAAGACGTCTGGCTCCCGCTCCTCCTCCCATTTGTGAACCAGCTTTCGGTTACGGACGAAGTCGCCGAAGACGCGCAGCAGCGCCTTGAGAGTGACGTCACGGGTGAACATAAACTTTTCGTTGTCGCCCCAGACCGAATTCATAACCTGGCGCACCGCCTTAAGATAATCCCGGACGAGGGAATAGGCCCGATCGGCGCGCATTTGGAAATGCTCGTCGAAGAACCTGCGGTTGGACTGAACGACTTTGTACATCTCGTTGAAGACTTCCGACTGCAGGATCCATTTTTCTTGCCGGCTTCGGCCGCCCAGACGGTTGATTCGGTAGCGCAGCGGAGAGTCGCTTTCCTCGTACAACAAATTGACGATCTTTGCAGCGAGTTTTTTCTCCGGCGTTTCCCAGGACACCCTTTCATAGAGGTCGACCAAATGGGACTTATTGATCCGCGTATGCGTCGAGTTGATGATCACGAACATCTCCGTAGCGAAGTCGGCGCTCTTACCATCGAACAGAACGCACGGAACCTCTACCTGCTTGATTTGATCGGGGTGTTTCTGCCCGAAAAAATGGAGCGCCGCCAACCGGTGCTGACCATCAATGATGAGAAAATTTCCCTGCGGCTCGCTTAGAAAGCCCACACTCTCGCTGGAATCGGACCTCCGGAAGCGCAGGGTCTCGTCGGTAAATAACAGGATCGTGCCCGGAATCAGCGGCTGACTCACTGCTGTTTCATAGAAGTTAACGATCTGGCTGACCTTCCTTCGGTTTAGCAAGCGCTGGAACGATTTTTCGCTTTTTTCGATTCCGGCGATGAACCTCGCAACCTCGTCGTCCCCCGGTTTATCGGCTTCGATGCTCTCCCCCTCGAAATAGTAGCGGCTGCTGAAACTGACCCGATCCAAAAGAGCCGTGGCCCCATAGGCGATAAAGTAAAAAGCTCCTTCTTTCTGGGTGATTCGTGTTGCCAGCATAGGCGTCTCCTCCCGGGCCTGATTATAGTTCGGTCGCTAAGGCTTTTGCCAGCGAAAAACCTGATCCCCGTTAGACTTGGGGAGGCCGAGAACTAAAAGATCTTAGCTTTTGGACCTGGTTATGGTATCCTTTGTGGCTGTCAAAGGTTTCGATGAGCGCCAACCCTATCTCCTCCGATTTACCCCACTCAACCACCCTGAGTTCACGGCTTTTTTTGTTCGTCAATAAGCGACGGATTAAGAGATGGCTCTGGCTCTGCGGGGGGCTGCTATTGACCGTCGCCTGCCTGTTTGCCGAGATCCGAACGTCAATCCTTCAATCTTGGATATTTACCAGCACCAACGAACGCCTCTTTTTCGAATTGGCCAATGGGTCCAGTCCAAACATCGCCTTCCCTCGTCCTGCTCCTATTGATGATCGCCGCGGCTATTCAAAGCTTCCGGCATTTCGGACGCGCCTTGAAACCCACCGCTACGCGATCACCCAGCAGGCTCGGCAATCGCAGACGATGGTCGATCTAATCAGTCGCGGCATCTCTCCACCTTATGCCGAGCCGCCAGGCGCCGGCATCGAGATTCACGGTGTCGACGGCATGCCGTTGTTCCGCTACGCGCAGTCGGATTTTCTGTTTGAGAAGATCGGTGACGTGCCGCCGCTTTTGGTCAGAACGCTCCTCTTTCTCGAAAACCGCGATCTCGACAGCCCGGCAAGCCCTTGGCAGAATCCAGCCATTGAATGGGACCGACTCCTCAAGGCAGGGTTTTTGTACATCGGCTCCAAACTCCACCTACCCGTCCCGCTCCAGGGCGGCAGCACCTTGGCCGTTCAACTGGAGAAGTTTCGCCACTCCCCCCACGGTCGCACCGAGTCGCCGGTTGAAAAAATACGTCAGGTCATCGGCGCGAGCTTAAAGGCTTACCAGGCAGGGCCAAATACTCGATCTTGGAGAGAGCGCATTATCATCGATTACCTCAATAGCGTGCCGCTCGCCGCTGCACCCGGCTACGGCGAAATCCACGGAATCGGCGAAGGCCTGCACGCGTGGTTCGGAATGCCGTTGACGGATGTGGTGAAAGCTCTGAGGCTACCGGGGATGCCCCCGGCAAAAGTGAAAGCCTATAAACATGTTCTGACGCTGCTCATCTCGGTCCGCGCGCCGTCGGTCTTTCTTGTCGAGGAGCGGGCATCGCTCGAGGAAAAGCTGAACCAATTCGTTCGTCTGATGGCGCGGTCGGGGGTCATCGATTGGGAGCTGGCGACGGGGCTGCAGGAAACTCCTGTTGAGTTTCTTCCGGCGGCGCCTCTCCCACCTCAACCCTCCTCGGGCAAGAACAAGGCCGCGAACGCCATCCGAACAAGTATGATGGAGCTACTCGGGGTTTCCAACCTGTACGATCTTAATCGTCTCCACCTCGAAGTCCAAAGCACCATCGACGTCCCGTTACAGAAACAAATAACCCAATTTTTCCACAGTCTTTCGGACCCGGACGTGATCCATGCTCGCGGGTTGAACGGCGAACGATTGCTGGAAAACAATGACCCCAAAAAGGTCATCTACTCCTTTCTCCTGATCGAACCTACCCCCGCGGGCAACGTCGTGCGGGTGCAGGCCGACAACCTTGCGAGCCCCCTCGACTTTAATAAAAGCGTCAAGCTGGAATTGGGAAGCACGGCCAAACTGCGCACGCTCACGCACTATCTTGAGATTATGGCGGAGCTATACAACGAGCTTAGCCCGCTTAGCCAACAGGCCATTAAGAATCGAGAGCTAGGGGCGCGCGATGTCCTGACGAAATGGACCTTGGAGACGTTGCGGAACAATCAGACGATCTCTTTGCAAGCGTTTCTCGATCTCGCGATGGAACGCAAATATTCGGCGAGCCCGTATGAGACATTTTTTACCGGAGGCGGGGTCCACCATTTCGAAAACTTTGATCCCGAGGAGGATAAGCGCATCCCCGTGCTGCGCGAAGCGTTTCGAAACTCTACGAATCTAGTCTTCATCCGCCTCATGCGCGACATCGTGAGCTACCACCGAACTCGTTTGTCTTATGACTCGGATGCCGTCCTCTCCGATCCCAATAACCCGGACCGCCAGCGCCTGCTGCGGGAGATCGCCGAGGAAGAATCGCGCACAGTTCTTCGTCGCGCCTATGTAGCGTATCACGGCTCTACTCCCGAGGAAATTGTTCATCGGATGTTTGGTTCACGCCTGAACGTTCGCCATCTAGCCATACTGTATTTCGCTTGGAAAATCGGCGCCGACGAAGCTAGTCTCGCGGCCTGGCTCGACAAGCATCAAGAACGTCATACACCCGACATGGTCTCCCAACTGTTCCGCAGCTATTCGAATCCGCGGCTGACTCTGTCCGACTACGGCTATTTGCTTTCAACCCATCCGCTCGAAGTTTGGTCTGCCGGGGAGCTGGTCAAGAAGGCGGCCATGCCATGGGAAGAGTTGTACTCGCGCAGCATCGAACCGCGACGGATTAGCTCGGGTTGGCTGCTGCAGGCCCGCAACCGCCGCCCGCAGGACCTGCGACTGCGGATTCGGATGGAAAGGGATGCCTTTGCCCGCATGACCCCTTATTGGCAAAGGCTGGGATTCCCGTTCAAAACCATGGTGCCATCCTACGCGACGGCCATCGGTAATTCATCGGACCGGCCCGTGGCGCTGGCGGAACTGATCGGGATATTGGTGAACGATGGACTCCGTCGTCCGGCGATCAGTTTAACCAAGGTCCATTTCGCCCACGGCACGCCGTATGAAACGGTCTTCGAGCATTCACCAGAGAAAGGGGAACGAGTTCTGGCTCCTGAGGTGGCTCGAACCGTGAAACGCGTCATGGCTGACGTGGTCGAACGGGGAACCGCGCGCCGACTGAACGGCGTCTTCAGACTGCCTGATGGCAAAGTCATCACGGTCGGCGGGAAGACCGGCTCAGGCGACAATCGATATGAAACTTTTAATCGTTATGGGGGTGTGGTCACGTCGCGCGCTACCAACCGTACCGCCGCCTTCGTTTTTTACATCGGTGATCGCTACTTCGGCGTGATTACCGCCTACGTGCAA
>DASQUN010000756.1:0-3348 GCA_035641275.1 Candidatus Udaeobacter sp.
AGTTCCGCTTCGTGCTGATTGACTTGTTCAGGTGACGGCGATTTATCATCGTTACCGAACAGCCCAATCATCGGACAGGAAAGGTCTTTTGTGTAATCAATCGGCGCCACCGGCTGCTTGGGTGTGAGCTCTTCCTTGGAAGGAACCACGCGACCGCCCCAGCATTCTACTAGCGCGTCAAAGCCTTTCAAACGACAAGCCGCGAGGAAGCCGTGACGACCGCCGGAGCAAGTGCCGAAAACTCCGACCTTATTGCTGACATGGGGCTGGGAGCGCAAGAAACGCAACGAGCCTTCAAGATCGCCGAGTACCTGGTCATCCGGCACACCGCCTGCCGAGCGGACTTTAGCGCCGACATCTTCCGGGGTTCCGTGCCCCTCGCGAAAATAAAGATTTGGCGAGATCGCGGCATAGCCGTGGTGGGCGAATCTACGCGCGCATTCCCGGTACCACTCGTCCCACCCCGGCGCGTGGTGGATCACCACCATGCCTGGATATGGCCCCGGCCCAAGCGGCCGGGCACAGTACGCGTTGATCGTCTCGCCTTTGTGTCCCTGCAGTGTGACAGTCTCCGCCAACATGCCTTCATACATATTGGTCTGATACATGGGCTACCTCCTTTGAATTTTTTCGTGCTGGGATTAGCCGAACACTTAATACAAAAGCGGTGGCGTGTGCAATACTTTCCACTATTTGCCGCTGATGTCCCAACCTCGGCAGGTTTTTTATGAATGATCTTGCAACTGCTCTTGAGACAATGTAGTGTAACCTTACACATCAGTATGGGACCTTCTGATAGTGACATTAGTAGAGTTGAAGGTCTGGGCCGTCTTACCTTGCGATTTGGTACCTCGCAGACAATCCGACCAGAGCGTGTCTTACATTCCATGTTCTGCTTTCAGCGGTGATCAGTTTCTCAGGGTCAAAGACATCAACATTTTCTCGAAAAGGAGAAGAGCATGAGTAGTAAAATCTATGTGGGTGGGCTGCCCTACGCGACCACCGACGCACAACTGCAGGAAATCTTTTCGGTGCATGGGACCGTGGAGTCAGCCCGGGTCATCACCGATAAGTTCACGGGTCGCTCGCGCGGCTTTGGATTCGTCGAGATGGCTTCCTCGGAGGAAGCTCAGCGGGCGATTCAAGCCCTCAACGGGACCGATCTCGATGGCCGCAATCTGACGGTCAATGAGGCCCGGCCCCAAGAGAAACGCTCTGGGTTTGGTGGCGATAGAGGTGGTGGTGAGAGACGGGGCGGTGGCGGCGGTCGTAACCGCTGGTAATTAGTTATAGGTACTAAATAAAAAGAAGGGGCGCTGGGTCGGAGCGCCCCTTCCGCTTTTTAGAGTCATTTCGCTTCGATCTGCGCGCTCGCAGACGCTTTCATATTTCTACAGTCCGGATTGTGCTCGCTTCGATGGAGAAGTTTCCGATTGATAGCTTGTCTCTACTGGACATGAGCGGTCATCCTGCGGCCCTACGAAGCTATTTTCAAAACTACGCGCTGCTCATCTTTCTTCGCCATCTGGCCTGACTCCCGTGCCAACATCATCTCGGCGAGGTGACGTCTTCCAAAGCTGAATTCGATCGGCGCGGAATTTCGATTATCGTTATCTCTTTCGCAAAACCGGCGACGCTCGCCCGCTATCAGGAGTACCATCACTGGCCGTTCGCGATTCTCGCTGATCCCGATCGAGTTGCGTATAGGGCGTTCACGCTGAAAAGACTTTCCTTATGGCGCCTGTTTTCGCCTGCGACGCTACGCCTGTATTTCACTTTGCTGCGCGAGGGCAAACGGATCCGCAATTACGGCCAAGAGGACTATTATCAAAGCGGCGGCGACTTTCTGATCGATGGTGGCGGAAATATCCTCTTCGCCCATAGAAGTCAGGAGCCGTCGGACCGGCCGCCGCTGACAAGGTTGCTCCAAGAAATCGACCGCATCAGCACTTGACTTTCACGTGCGATCAGCCCATTGCGGGCGGAAGATGGGTGGCGCTATCTATCGGGCTTTGAGATAAGCGTCCTTGAGATGAACCTTCTCGTCGGGTGGCGCGCTCCACACAAGGTCGGCGCGATGAGCGTATATATCCATGCTATTCCACAGCGGCACAGCAGGCGCATCTTCCAAGATAATTCGCTGGGCGTCCCGGAGAAGCTTCTCGCGCTTCTTTGCGTCGAAGGTTTGTTGCTCGAGATCGATGATTTCATCCAGCTTCGGGTTGCTGTAACCCAGCACTCTTTTGGTTACGCCCGTCCGGAATACTGAATACGATCCGCGCAGCAATGGGTTTCAATATTGGAGAGACGGACTAATGGAGTGGTGGAGTATGCGGTTTTGGCAATACTCCAATGCTCCGACCGCGGTATGAGGAGACTATATGGGCAAGATCATCGAGACCCTGGTTGAATATATGCTCGCCGCGAAACAGGCGAACCTACCGGCGGAAGCCGTCCAAAAAGGAAAAAGCCATACTCTCGATTCGCTGGCGGCAATCGTCTCCGGCTCGCGATTGAAACCGGGTCGCCTCGGGCTTCAACACGTGCGCGAACAAGGGGGCAGGGAAGAATGCAGCGTGTTGGGAGCGAATGTAAAAACGACCCCGATCCTTGCGGCTTTTGCCAATGGTATGTCGGCTCATGCAGATGAGACGGATGATTCAAACAGCCAACTCCACCCTGGCTGTGCGATCGTGCCTGCCGCATTGGCATTTGCCGAGTCGCAAAACAGAAACGGCGCCGCTTTCCTGAGGGCGGTAATCTTGGGCTACGATATCGGTTTTCGGTTTCATCAGGCCTTTCAACCCCGATCGACGAGCTTTGGCGCGACCTTTGGAGCTGCGACTGCTGCAGGCGCGCTTGCAGAGCTGGACTCGTTACAACTCTGCTATCTGATTTCCTATGCGGCGCAACAAGCCTCCGGTTCGAGAGCTTGGGTCGCTGATGACGAACACATCGAGAAGGCGTTCGATTACGCGGGAATGCCCGCGCGCAACGGGGTGACGGCCGCCTTGTTGGTGAGAGCGGGATTCACCGGAAATCGGGACGTGCTTGAAGGGGACAAAAACATCGTCGAAACGTATGCTCCGTGCGATCCGGGTAAACTTCTGAACGAATTGGGTAAGCGGTTTGCGATCACCAGTTGTCTGATAAAGAAATATCCTGTCGGCTCGCCGATGATGGAAGCCGTGGACGCCACCGTTCATTTGGTCGCGGAACACAAAATCCAACCGGAGGACGTGGTCAAGGTGGTCGCGCGCCTTCCCGAGAGCGGCGCGCGCACGGTAAATAACCGGCGTATGCCCGACGTGAATATCCAGTACATTCTGGCAGCAATTCTGCTGGAGG
>DASQUN010000757.1:0-4736 GCA_035641275.1 Candidatus Udaeobacter sp.
CCGCTGCCCTTTGGTCTTACCTCACGTACGTTCTTCAGCGTTTCGCTTCCAGCTCTTGCTTGACCTCTCGCATGAGTCTGAAACTCAATACTTTCTCCGGCGGGATATCCTCTTTGATTTTAAGCGGGGCCTTGACGTCGAATTCAATTAAATTCTTGATTCCCTGCGGTGACGGAAGACCGGGGACGCCCTCGGCAAAAGCTGTGGCGAAGCGACGAACACCCTCGACAACGAGCGGGCGGCTCATGCTGCCCATCGGTATTTTCTTTAGCGCGATATCCGCGGCCTCTTCGGGTCGATCACGGATAAACACCAGAGCTTTGACCATCGCTCTAAGCCAACGCTTGATATCGTGGGGTCGTTCGGCGATCATCTGGTCTGTGGCCAAAAAACCTTGAAACGGGTAAGGGAACATATCACCGACGAAAGCAAGTGTCCGCATCCCTTCTTTTTCAGCGAGCAAGGATTCATCGGCGTTCACCACCGCCGCGCTGAAGGCTCCCGTCTTCAGGGAGAGCAAAGTGCTCGAGGTATTGCGCGAAGGCATCGCCACACGCGTGACATCACGAGCCGTCAATCCTTCCCGTTCGACCAGCATCGTAATCAAAGTATCTTGCGTATCGCCAATGGTTCCGACGGCGATGCGTTTCCCCTTGAGGTCACCAATCTTTTGGATATCCGGCGCAGCTATCAGGTACCATGTGACCTTTTCGGTCTGAAACATGATGGCCTTGATGGGCGCGCCGCGGATCGCCGCGCGCATGCCGCTGCCGCCTGCGCCGCTGTAATCGACGTTGCCGCTGACTAATGCTGCGATGGCCGTGCTGCCCGGAATAACAATCGTCTCGTTCTCCAAGCCTTCGCTGCGAAAAAATCCCTTTACTTCGGCGACGGGGAGTGAAAGATAGTTGACGGTCGCTCGGGGAATTGCCGTCCTCACTCGCTCGGCTGCGGCGGTTGCAGTGAATAGGACAACGGTGGCGAAGACGAATAGGCGCAGGGTAGTCATGACGCTAAGGGGAACCCTCCCGGCGGATCTCTTCAACCCATCGAAAGTCGACTATCTTGTTGAACGGAATCTCACCGATGCCCTTTTCTGAGTTTTGGATAAGCTGCACATGGACCTTCAGTCCCGCGTCACTCGACGCGCCATCCTTGCTCAATGATCGTGCCAGAGAAACGTAACATTCACGCGCCACCGCCGGCTCGACTTTCCACTCGCGCTCGATGACCTTGACGGTGTCATCGGGCCGCTCGCGCGCGAAGATCAGACCCCGGTAGAGCGCCCTCAGGAACCGTTTGACCTGATCGCGGTTTTCGCTGATGCGGCGCTCGGTGGTGGAAAAGCCGTTGCTGGGAAATTCGATGGCATCGCCCAAGAAAAGCAGCTCTCGAAAACCTTTCTGTTTGAGCAGCACGTTGTCAGGAGGATTGGCGATGGTCGCATCGATCGAGCCTACGGTAAGAGCCGTATAACGAGTGGCGGGCAGACCGATCATGATCAGTACGACATCGTGCTGAGGGTCGAGCCCACTTTTGCTTAGCGCGACGCGCGCGGCGAGATCTGTAGTTCCCCCGAAGCGACTGATACCGACGTACTTACCTTTTAACTGCGCGACGCTCTTAATTTGCGGCTTCGCCATTAAGAAATAGTTCGGCAGAGTGGTGCCAAAAAAAATCGTCTTGATCGGAGCTCCTTTTGCGCCAAGGCGCAGGGCGGAATCGGCGACTCCGTGATATTCGATCTCCCCACCGAGTAGAGCGTTATGAGCAATGTTGGGGACCATCATCGGGATCTCAAGATCGATTCCCTCATTTTTGAAAAAGCCCCGTTGCAGCGCCACAAAAAGCGGCAGATAGCCCATCGATTTCGACGGGAGGGCGAGCCTGACCCGTTCCGCATAGGCGACCTCGTAAGTTGAGACCGTCATGAGCAGAAAAAAGACAGGACAATCAAGGTTGCGACTACGAACCGGCTGATTATTTTCATGGCCTCAAATTGTTCTTTACGTCCAATCAAAGTGACCACCATCCCATTAGTATACAAGCGCTTCTGCGGTCAAGGGCGATCAGGCGCGTCGAAGTTATCATTTTTATCGCCGATGGTTCATTATGAAAGCAACTAGTTACCAAAGGAAAGGTTGGGGTAAATTATGCCTCTTGGTCGAGTCCTGATAGAGGAGTTTCAACCGGACGTACTCAAGTGGCTGAGCGAGCGGGTGGAGCTGGTGGTTGTTAATCCTTGGGTCGAACCGGAGCGTTGGGAGTTGGAAACGTCACGCGTGGATGCAGTGATCAGCCGCAAAGGCCGGATCACGAGAGAGCATATGCAAAAGAGCGGCGGCCGTCTTAGAATCGTCGCCC
Organism: Candidatus Udaeobacter sp.; assembly: GCA_035641275.1. Classification (GTDB taxonomy): domain Bacteria; phylum Desulfobacterota; class Binatia; order UBA9968; family UBA9968; genus DASQUN01. The sequence goes on from DASQUN010000757.1 coordinate 2,365, forward strand.
GCACCGGTGTCGGTGTCGATCCGACCCGAGTCGACCTCGAAGCGGCAAAGGAGTTCCGAGTGTGGGTGACCAACATGCCTGGAAGCAATGCCGTTTCCGTCGCTGAACTAGTGTTCGGTCAAATGATCGCTCTTGCGCGTCACACCTTTAAGGCCAACCAGGCGGTGAAGGAAAATCGCTGGAGTGCTTACCTCGAATACATCGGAGCGGAATTGGCCGGTAAGACCCTCGGCATTGTCGGGATGGGCAATATCGGCACCCGAGTCGCGATGCGGGCGCGGGCATTTGAAATGGATTTTCTCGTTTACGACCCGTATATCCCCGAATCCCATGTGACCGCTTTAGGGGGAAAATGGAGCAGTTTGACCGAAGTGCTCGCAGAATCGGACTTGGTGACGATTCATTGTCCCTTAACGGTTGAGACGAAAGGCATGGTCGGCGAAAAAGAGCTTGGGCTGATGAAGCCATCCGCCTACCTGATCAACGCCGCCCGCGGCGGCATTGTGAATGAGGAAGCTCTTTGGCGAGCACTCAAGGGAAAGAAAATTGCCGGAGCCGCTTTGGACGTCGTGGAAAGCGAACCGCCGCAAAAAGATCTTCCGTTATTGCAACTCGACAACGTCCTCTGCACACCCCATGTGGGCGCGCTCACTTACGAAGCGTCAAAGCGAGGCGAACGGGGTGCTGCTGAAGAGGTGATTCGGGTCCTCGAAGGGAAGAAGCCCAAGAATCCGGTTATCGCTCTGCCGGAGAGCCGCACATAGATTGTGCCGCGACCGCGGTTATTGCCTGACGCCGTTTAGCGGACGCTGGCTGACTTCGATCCGTCCGCTTCCGCTCAATCGAACTACGTTGACGGTGCCGGCGTATTCCGGGGAACCGGAATAGTGGGCGGTGATTTGCCCGTTGCCGACCGATGTTGCCTGGTTCCAATGACCCAGCGCAACGTAATCGGCGCCTGTAGCGACGAGCTCTTCAAGATGAATCAGCCAAGATCCGATTAACCGGGTTAAGTCGCGCGGTCCATCGACGTAGTGTCCGTGGGCCGCGGCGAGATGCCATCGCGCGGAGCGCGATTTAGGGTTGGCAAGGGGCGACATATCGGTGTAATCGACATGTGCTCGTCCCCAAATCTCTAACTCGAGGGCAGGAAACGTTACCGATTCCTCGACGGTGAGCCCGAGAATACTGACGTTGGGAATATTCGCGAGCCTCGCGCGCCGATAGACAGAGTCCGGCGTCAATGGATCGTGGTTGCCCGGAAGTATGACGATAGGTCTCGTGTAATCGCGCATCATCTGCGCGGCGCGTTCCAGCAGTTCCAGAGGCTGGCGGTGATTGTCGAAAGTGTCTCCCGCAAGGACAATCACGTTTGCATGAACTTCAGTGGCAGCCGACAAGACCTTGGGTAGCACCGACAACCGGTCGGAGTCGCTAAAGCTATCGTCGACACCCAAATGTAAATCGGAACTGTGTACAATGATCACTTGCGAGGCTGAATCCATGCTCATCTCAACGCTGCGAAACGATGCCAAAACGTTAACAAATGCGCATGGAAAAGAAAAGCCGATCTCAAATCAGAACCGGGCTCCCGTCGCGGGGGCCCGGTTCTAAGGCTTGTGGAAAAGGTGGCGGAGATAAACTATTTCGTCTTCTTCTCTTCTACCTTCGCTTTCGTATCGCCTTTGGTTTTTGTGTCTGCCTTGGCCTTATCACCGTCTTTGACCTCGATGGTCGATGCGGTCATCTTATACTTGATCGCAACCTTCGAACCCTTCTTCAGGTCGCCGGTAACCTTGGTATCCTTGTCCCGGCCGATCTCCCACTTTTCTTTGCCCTTCTCAACGGTGATGACGTCGTCCTTCACGTCAAGTACCGGTCCGGTTACCCGATAATCCTTCGCTCCCGCGGCCATCGCCACTGATGTCAGCCAAAGAAACATAACCAATAAACCGAGAAATTGCTTCATCAACGGATCCTCCTTTCAGTACTATCGGTAATGGCTCGATTTTAAGTCGACAAAAAAATCCTGCCAGCCCCCGAAGACACAGCTGCGATGGCGATGCTTCTGTTGCTTTGGATGACGGGTGATTAGATTCGTGTCACGCTCGTGATCGTGCAACTCTCCGCTTCCTCTCTTACACCAGTAGATCGTTCGGTTTCAAGCTTATCGTCTCAATCATTCCGGACAAACAAAAGACAACGACACCTGCTTTCTGTCCTTCTGTCGTAAACGTGCGTTTCTCACCTTTTATTCACGTCGGCGGTGGTCTATATATCAGCTGTCAGGCTACTCAAGCGCTAGGCAAACCACACAACTTTTAAGGATACTCTATTATCAGGAGGCTCCGATGTCTGAAGGGCTGCCCATC